>JAUVJO010000084.1 GCA_030592345.1 Deltaproteobacteria bacterium | reverse complement strand
TTGACGTACGAAAGGTCGTGGTCCTGGGTGTTTTTGGTGCCAATGGCTATGACCCGGGTCTTGGCTTGGGAGTCTTTTTTGAAATAGAGCCTCCCTGAATAGGAGAAGTCCACCTCCAGGATATTCATTTTACCACCTTTGCCAAAGACCTTTCTCTTAACATGGACCCGGGAATCGTCTTCATTGAGCCTGTGGATGACTTCTTCGGCCTTTATTTGAAAGTCATCGGTGAGCGCGAAGAATCCCTCAACGGCCTTTTCCGAAAAGACCAAATTCTTATAAAGAACGTTGAGCCTTTTGCCGGTCGTTTCCAGCTTTTTCTTCTTTTTGGGTTTCCCGAGCTTACCTTTTAGGCGATCGAGATCCTCCTTTAGCTCAAGGACTTCGATCTCCGTTTCTTCCTTAAGATTTCTTTGGGTCTTTAATCCTGCCTCCAGGGTCTCCATCTCTTCAAGGAGTCCGTTAATATCTTGTGACAGATCCTTTTTGTCTTTCTTAAACTCAGCAATCTTCTTTAGATAATTATCCTCTTTGGCCTTTATTTCTTCCAGGCCGGATTCGGCCCGGTCTAATTGCCCGGAGAGCTGGGAGATGAGCTCTTTTTGCTCGGTCTCCTGTCTTTGTGTCTCTCTGATCCCTTTCTTAACGTACCTGAGGAGGATAAGGAGAAATAAAAAGACGTAAGAGACTAAGATACTGTTGGACAACCAACTGTTGTGTTTAATCCTGAGATCCACGGATAGTCTCAGGCCGTCGTTTAGTATCTTGTAATTTTCTGCGGCCATTTCTACATAATTAAGTGGGGCCGGGGGGTGGGATGCATCTTTGATCTCGTTCGTAAACTGGGCCGGATAGAGGATACGACTGTCTTTTGTGGTAACGAGGATGTGCGTTCTCACCCCCAGAGGGTACTTGAAACTGCGACCTAGATATTTTCCGAGATTGCGGTTGATCTCTTCCTTGATAGGATATCGGCCTTCATAAAGGGCCTCATAGTTTTGGATCATGAGGTCATTGACTTTAGATGCCTCGCGTTTTTGCAGGTACCCTTCCAGTACCTGTATTGTCAGCACGTAGCATATGGGAGGCAGGAAAATGCTGATAAAAAGTATTTTAAAGGGAAATCTTTTCACTATTTCGTTGCAGCCGAGGCATTGATCTCTTTTAGGGTGCTGCGGGCCTCGTCGGCCCCCTTGAAGTCCTTGGCAATATCCAGGGCCTTTTGGAGAAAGACTGCGGCCTTGTCAGGCTCGTTGTTTTTGTAAAAGGCAAGGCCGAGATGGTAATTGATCACCGGATTGTCAGGATCGTGCTCCAGGCTGTCCTGAAATTCGGAAATTGCGTTCAGATAGCTCCCTTTCAGGTAGTAGATCCAACCCAGGGTGTCCATGATAGGGCCGCTCTTGGGCATATGCTCCTTGGCGGTTTGAGCCAGTCCCAGGGCCTCATCAATATTTCCGTGCCTTTCTGCGAGATTCCAGGCTAGGTTGTTGGCGGCAGGAGCGAAATCCTTTTTGATCTTTAGGGCCTTTCTGTAATAATCCTCTGCTTTTTCTCCATCACCCTGATGGTCATAGATCGTGCCAAGGGCCATGTAACCTGCCAGATAGTTAGGGTTCTTGGCCAAGATAGCCTCGTATTGACTGATGGCCTCGGATATCTTATCTTCCTGCAAATAGATCCTGGCTAAGGCTACGTAAGGGGCAAGGATATTAGGGTCTGTCTTAATGGCTGTCTCAAAGTGATCCTGGGCTTTATCAGGATCTTTTTTGGCCAGGCAAATGCCCCCTTCCAGGTATTCGACAAGGGCAAGGCGCGAAGGGACATCCTTTATTTTTTGTTTTTGTTTTTCGCAAACCTCAAATGCCATATTATATTTTTTGTCCTGCACATACATACGCACAATCAAGGCCAGGGCATCGGTCTGTTGGGGATTTAGTTCGAGCGCTTTTTTGTACGATTTCAGGGCATCCGCACGCCGCTTTGTAATGTTATAAAGAAGACCCAAACGAAGATAGACAGGCACGTAATCCGGTTTTAGCTCGACCACCTTCTTAAAGGCAGCTTCAGCGTTTTTAGCATCCCGTTCCAGGATTTTGAGGTTGCCCTGGAGCATGAGGGCCCTAACATCAAGTGGGCCCTGTTTCAGCGCGATCTCTATTTGCTGCCGTGCCAGGTCCAGGTTCCTGTCGCGAAGGTAAAACTCTGCCAGGATCAGTCTCGCATCTGTGAGACGCGGGTTTAGCTCTATTGCCTTTACCAGATCCTGTTCTGCAAGGTTCCGTTCCCCTTTTCCCACCAGGCATAAGGCCCTAAAATAATGGGCCATGGGGTTTCTGGGGCTTTCCCTTACCACCAGGTCAAACCGCTCCTTGGCATTGGCAAAGTCCTTCTTGGCAAGATAGAGTCTCCCTTTTAGAAAATTTGCCCCTACATTTCCCTTGTCTTTTTCCAGGACTTTGTCGACCGTGGTTTCAGCATCGGTGATCTTGTCAAAATCAAGTTGGAGCTGCGCGATGCTCACGAGGATGTTTAAGTCGTCTTTCTTTGTCTCAGCGGCCTTTTGCATGCTCCGGAGGGCCTTGTCGTACGATTTCCTGCGGGCATAGTATCCGGCCAGATTCATTAAGGGGCCGACTTCTTCCCGGGGCGCAGAATCGACCGCTTCCAAATAGGTCTTTTCTGCCTTGTCGAGTTCTCCCCGGCTTTCGTAGAAATAGGCAAGCACATAAAGGTCCTGGTACTTGGAACTGGAAGCCTCGATAATTTTCTTTAGTTCGGACTCGGCTTTCGCCCACTCCCCCTTTGCGCCATAGATGCGAGATAGCTCAATGCGGGGAATGCGTGATGAGGGGCCCATGGATATGGTTTTTAAATAGGCTTTTTCAGCCTCATCAAGGTCTCCTTTTAAGAGGAACAGACGCGCTAGCGACAGATGAGTCTTGAAGTGGTTGGGATCTATGGAGATTGCCTTCTTCAGGGTCTTTATGGCCGAATCCACATCTTTCTCCTGGACCTGGATACCCGAAAGAAGGGCCAGGGCTTCCATGTCGTCCGGTAGTTTTTCCAAGACGAGCTCGACCTTTTTTTTTGCCTCCTCGGTTTTTTTCCCCAAGAGAAAAATCTGACCCATTTTCAATTGGGCCTTCATGTTATCCGGATTGACAGAGACTGCACGGGCAAAGGATTGGAATGCCTCGCTCCCCTTCTTGAGCTTTAGGTAGGTCTCGCCCAGCTCGTAGTGGGCAGCGTCATTCTGAGGATCCAACTGGACCACGTTCCTGTATTCGATCACCGCCTCTTTAAATTCGCCCTTCTCGGCATATTCTCTTGCTCTTTCCAGGTGTTTGGCCTTTTTCTCCTCCTTGCTGGCACATCCGGAAGCAAGAAAAAACACGAACAAGATAAACGCTATCCATGAGCACACAATTTTTCGATTATTTTGCTTCATTTTTCCTTTCCCCTTCTGGTTTCATAGTTTAAAAGTGGTCAAAGCCTTACGCCATCTTGGTTCTTAGAAAGGCAGGGAGGCTGACGCTCGAGTTTTGAATATTGAGTTTTTTTCGGATATTTCTCCGATGGGTCTTGATTGTGTGCAAAGAAACAAACAACTGTCTGGCTATTTCCGGGCTCGACAAGCCATTTTTTATCATTGCGGCCACCCTTAACTCAGCGGAAGATAGTGCAGAGGCAATAAATGTGCTGTTCGTTAGACCTGAAGTCAAATTGGTCACATATGCGGCCAGCATATCGAGTTCTGTTTTATGGCCGATGACTGTGTCTTCCCGGAGCTTGTTTACCATCGGCATTACCTCGGCAGTGATGGTCAATCCCATTCTCCTTTCCACTTCTTTCCAGTTTTTCTCAATATTTGTCGCCAATACGGATAATGCCTTGTTTGTATCGAGTAGCTCCTTATTCATTCTTCCAAGATCCGCCTCTCTTTCTCTGAGTACTTGCTCCATTTGTTTTTTCTTGGTGATATCATTAAAGAAATAAGAAAAGAATCTCTCTTCGTCTATCTTGACAAAGCTGGTGTTTACTTGCAAGTCAACTATGGTGCCGTCTTTGCGGCGATGTTTTGTCTCAAAACGGTGAGATTGTGTCTTCATGATTTTTCCGATGTGCTGCGCGATCTCGGAAGGCGTCTCAATGGCCTCAAGGTCGTTAAGATTCATTCCGGACAGTTCCTCCGCAGAATAACCCAAGATCGCGGACGAAGCATGATTTGCTTTGAGAATCTTCCCGTTAACGTCTATTAAGAAGAAGCCGTCCATTGCGGTTCGAAGAACCAGTTCATTGCGAACAGTCTGTTCCCAGAGAGTTTTTTCTGCTCGTTTTTTGTCTTCTATTTCCCGTAGAAGCAGTTCATTGGTCCTTGAAAGATCTGCGGTGCGATCTTCAACCTGTTTTTCTAATTTTTCGTTTGCCCTTCTAATTACCTCTTCTGCCCATTTACGCTCAGTCACGTCATTTATGATAACGACGGATGTAGAGCTGTTTCCTGCGATAGGCACGATGTCCAGCGTAACTTGATGCTCATTCAGACTGACCGGGGAGTTTTCGGCTATCTTTTTGGGTTTGTTGACTGCGGCTTTTAGAAGTCTACGTATGCGTTGGCGGTGATCTTCAGAAAAGTGTTCGACAAAATCGGAACCTAACAATTTTTCCTCAGGTGTATTGACCAAGAAAACGAATGCCGGATTGAGATGAACGATTTTTCCTTCAGAAGTAATCTCTAGAATCCCCTCATTCATCCTATCCAATATGATCTCCAGATGCCTGTTGTCAGAGAGTAACTCCTCGGTAACTCTTCGTGGAGACATCCTGTCGATACCGAGTACCTTTTCGGATAAGTATTGTGAAGATGGAAGATCAGATTGATCGACAGCGGCAAGAATATGCTTGGACATTTCGTCAAACGGCCCCTTGGCAATACATCCGTTGGCCCGCAATTCAGCGACACTGATATTTTTTTCGGCAGCAATAGCAGAAAGAATGATAATATGAGTATCTTCCAGGTTCTCCATACCGCGAATGATCTTGCACAGTTTTTGCCCGGAGATGTTGGGCATTATCAGGTCAACAAATATGATATCAGGTGTATAGGTTTTCAAAATATCCAACGCCAATAGACCATCTTCTGCAGTCATTACATGGTGCCCTTTTTTTGAGAGTACATCATTCAAGAACGCCAGTATGAGCTTGTCGTTATCTACTACCAATATCTTTTTCATACGATTTTTCCTATCTCGCTGCACGCACATAGGGGATATCCGGTCATATACTAAGCACAGCCATAATTGGAGCTTTTGCCACAAGAAAGTGCCTAAAGTGCACTAAAGTGTCTAAAGTGAGTCCCGCCTCTGGCGGGATTGAGGACTTGAAGATATTATTATAAAAAAAGTAGTCTTTGGTCTTGCAATTTTAGGCACTTTAGCTCATTTAAGTTTATTTCAGGAACTTCAAAAAAACGCCATTTTTGGCCGTGCTAAGTATAACGTCTCGGATAAGCCCATCACTCCATCACTCCGTTGTGTGATACGGAATATATAACTGAAATCATAACATTTGTCAAACTTTTGTGCCATGACACATCAGGCTCTTTGGCCAAAAATGGCTGTGCCAACACGTACCAAGGTTGCTCCTTCTTGGATGGCTGTCTCGAAATCTCCGCTCATGCCCATGGAAAGCTCTGCCATGCTCACATTGGGGATACACTTTTTCAGGATGATCTCTTGCAATGCCTTAAGGGCCCTGAAATAGGGCCGCACCTTTTCCGGTGCATTAAAATAAGGTGGCATGGTCATAAGCCCGCATACAGAAAGGTTATTGAGGGAAGCGATCTCACGCACGATCTCAATGGCCAGATCCGTCTCCACGCCGGACTTGGTTTTCTCACCGGAGATGTTTACCTGGACCAGGATGTTTTGAACCTTGCCAACGTTACCGGATCTCTTGTCAAGCTCTTTTGCCAGTTTAACGCTGTCAACAGAGTGAATCAGGTCGAACAGCTTGACTGCGTACTTTGCCTTGTTGGATTGAAGGTGGCCAATAAAATGCCATGAAACCGTTTCTTTTGAAAGAGTTTCGATCTTTTCTGCGGCCTCCTGCACATAGTTTTCTCCAAGGTCGGTAACCCCTGCCTGGATGGCAGCCAGGACACGATCTGCCGGTACAGTCTTGCTGACGGCTATCAGCTTGACTGTTTCGGGATCACGACCGCAGGCCAGGGCTGCCGCCCTGATACGCTCGTTGACTTTCTCTAATCTCGTCGGAATGGATTGTGTCATGGTCTCTATGTCTTTCGGATTTGGTTGAGTGGTTATATAGATTTCAAGAAAATGCATATATCATTTAGAGAATCTTTTCGGCATTTTGGTTGAGTCAAAAGGTTGCGGTTGCGCAACTCGTATCGGTATACGTGGCACGGCTATGGATAAGGAATAACACAACCGAGAGCCGATATACGTACTGTTTTAAAGGCGCAAGCCGCAAACGAGCAGCGCAACCTCATAACGAATAACAAAAATCATAACCCCCAAATATCATTCTTGAATACTGTAGTAAATACCTATCGTGGGAGACGGATAACGGATAACGGTGAACGGATACACGTTACCTTCGGACAACACCTTCCTTCAACAGGTAGTCAATCACCTCGCATACGGGGAGACCTACCACGCTGGTGTAAGAACCCTCGAACCGCTTGATCAAGAAAGTTCCCAGGCCCTGTGCGGCATAACCTCCTGCCTTGTCAAAGGGTTCTGCGGTCTTAATGTACCAATCGATTTCCCTTTTGGTCAGGGACTTAAACTCAACTTTGGTCTCCACAGTCTCGGAAAAGGACTGTTTTTCCTTCCTGCAACAGATACAATAGCCAGTCAGGACCTTGTGTGTTTTACCGCTGAGCGCGTCAAGCATGTTGCGTGCCTGGACCTGGGTGCACGGCTTTCCCAGTACGCTATTTTCAACCACCACTATGGTGTCAGCTCCGATGACCCAGCTTTCAGGATAGCGCCGGGCAACCTCGTTGGCCTTGGCTTCGGCAAGGAGTCGAACGTCCTTCTCGGGTGATGTTATTGTCACTGATCTCTCATCCACTGAGCTTGGTATTACAGTAAATGCTATGCCAGCCTGGTTGAGAAGGTCGCGGCGTCTTGGGGAGTTTGAGGCAAGGATAATGTTATTATGGTTCATCGTTGTTCGTTCACCGTTCACCCGTCTAACCCTGCCAGGAGTTCTTCGGCTGCACGCTCTCCGGCACGGACACAGTCCGGGACACCGACACCTTCAAAACCATTGCCCCCGAGTTCGAGACCCTTATGCCGGCTAAGCTGCTTTCGAATGGCCGCTACTCTGTCAAGGTGGCCAACATGGTATTGCGCCATCGAGTCTGGCCAGCGGTGTACGAGTGCAAAAAGGGGCGGGGTAGTAATGCCTAGCAGATCATCCAGGTCGCGGCGAGCAGCAGCGATCAGTTCCTCGTCGTTGCGCTGCAACATCTCCGGGTACAGGGCTCCGCCCATAAAGGCGCGGAGCAAGACATGCCCTGCCGGGGCACGGCCTTCATATTTTACGCTACTAAAAGATGCTGCAATGATGTTGCGCCTTTCCGTGATCGGAACCACACATCCAAAGGCGTCCATCGGGTGTGCCACTTGTTCACGTCGATAGGCGAGATGGATCACAGCAGAAGAGGCATATTGAACGGTTGACAACTGCTCAGCCAATTTTTCATCTACACCAGTGAGTAATCGTGCCGCGTGTTTTGAAGGGCCGGTGATGATAACACCATCTGCTTCGATGGATGTGCCGTCTTTGAGCTCAACCCTCCAGGAGGAAGCGGCACTGTCGGTGGCCCTTTTTTCTACCCGAACAACGTGTGTGTTCAGCCGAAAGCAGACGTGATTCAAGCGATCCTTCAGGGAATGAATCAGTGTCTGTAAGCCGTGTCTGAAGGTTACAAACATCCCGTAGCGGGCACCGCTGCCTTTGGCTTTTTGTCGTTTTCCTTCCATTCGCATACCCTTGATCACACTGCCGTACTTGCTTTCGAGATCGAGAAAGCGGGGCATGGTGGCCCGCAGGCTGAGGTTGGCCGGATCTGCGGTATAGATGCCGCTGATCAAGGGTTGCACCGCACGGTCCAGGGCCTCTCGGCCAAAGCGGCGGGTGACAAAGGAGGCAAGTGATTCATCGTTATTTGTTTTCCTTGCGGGGATGAAGATATCCATCGCCATCCTGAGTTTGCCGGGTAAAGAGAAGAGCGGTGTAGCAATCATGGGCACGAACCGCGTGGGTGCCATCAGAAGAAACCCTTCGGGGATCGGCAATAACTTGCCCCTGCGCACGACCATGGCGCGGCGGTAAGACGCATTGGTTGTGAGGAGTTCAGATTCCAAGCCCAGGCGCCGGGTCAGCGCGAGTGCCCACGGTTTGGCAGTGATGAAGTTGTCAGGGCCTGAATCGATCAAGAAACCGTCCTGTTTGATCGTGTGAATCACCCCGCCCAAGCGATCACGAGCCTCGATAAGTGTTACATCCAATAGGAGATTCTGCTCGCTGCCGAGCTCAAACAGCCGGTAGGCAGCGCTCAGGCCGGTAATGCCACCGCCGATGATGATTATGTGTTTGGTTTGTCGATGATTCAGCATTATTGTAAGCAGTTAAAGTGAGCTAAAGTGACTAAAGTGAACTAAAGTGCCTAAAGTTGAGGTGTCGCTTCGCTCAGACATTCTTTATTACACCCTGGCCCAGACCTGGATTACCGGCATGGGATGTCAATAATAAGCCGTAACCGTTCACGGGTTCAGCGTTCACCGTTCAGATTTCCCGTGAACTCCATAAGCTAAGTTGTTATCTGTTTCTATTTATTCTTGCTCGTGCTCGTAATCGATTCCTTGTGCATCTACGATTACGAGCACGATTTTTTTCCACCACTTAAGTTTTCGGTGAACCCTGAACCCTGAACCCGTGAACGGTTACAATAAGCCGAAGCGCCAGGGCAGGCTTTAGGCACTCTCATGTGGCAAAGCCTCCAATTGTGACCGTTCAGAGTATAACTTTTCGTAGGCGTTCACGGGTTCAGAGGTTCAGGGGTTCAAGGTTCCATTCTCGTCCCGGGACTGCATTTGGGATGCGTATTTACGAGAAAAGCGTCAGCTTCGTCAAGCCTAATCCAAAATTTGGAGCCAAATTGGCAGTTATTTGGGAAAATGAGCGTTTTCAACGAGGACTTCGGGCCTTCAATGCCGTCTTTGTCCTTAACCCTGAACGTTAAACCCTGAACCTGTGAACGGTTACAACTTTTTTTACAACATCTGCCAGGGCGTCTATGAAAGCCGGGTCGTCATTGACCGTCTTGGCACGCAACAGCGTGATGCCTGCCTGGTTTGCGGTCTCCTTGGCTTCAATGTCAAGGTCGTACAACACTTCGATATTGTCGCACACAAACCCGATCGGCACAAGCACCACGTGTTTTTCGGCACGGGTTCCGAGTTTTCTTAAAACATCGTTAACGTCGGGCTCCAGCCAGGGATCTTGAGGCCGCCCACTGCGGCTCTGGTAGGCCACTTGCCAGTTTTCGTGATTCAACTCATTGGCTACAAGGGTTGCCGATTGATTCACCTGTTTTGAGTAAAGCTCGACCTTGGGGTCACTGTGCGGCAGGCTGTGGGCGGTAAAGATTATACGGGCATACTTGCGATCACGTGAAGGGATCTTTTCCAAGCATTCCATGACCCGGCTTGAGACAGCCTTGACAAAGCCGGGATGGTCGTAAACCGGTTTCGTATATGCAACACGCAGGTCAACGCCGGCCTCGGCTATGGCATTAGCCACATCGCCCTGATATTGGTCCCAGCTTGATCTGCTTTGGTACACTGACATGATCACACCCATGGCACAGTTTACCCCGTCCTGGCTCATCTCCCGCACCGTGTCTGCCAACAGGGGGTGCCAGTTACGCATACCAACGTATGTCACAGATGGCATGCCCTGATTCTTGAGTGTCGCTTCCAGGGCCTTTGCCTGGCGGGAAGTGATCTCGTTGAATGGCGATTTACCCCCGAAGATCTCATAGTGATGGGCAACCGCCTCGAGACGTGCGGCCGGCACACGGCCTTTGGTGACCTGCACGAGAAAGGGGCGGACATCCTCGGGCTTTTCCGGCCCGCCAAAGGCGATGAGTAGTATCGCGTCGAAT
>JAUVJO010000183.1 GCA_030592345.1 Deltaproteobacteria bacterium | reverse complement strand
TCCTGCGCCAGGTCGATAAAAACATGCAGCCCCAGTCCTATGAGATGTACCGGAAGCTGATCAACATAGAGCCCGATGGCTCAAAAAAGGAGTTTGTCCTTTATACGGTTAAGAAGGGACAGGACAAAATGGTGGCCTTGTTTCTCTCGCCGGCTAGTGAAAAGGGCCGCTCTACTTTACGCCTGGGCGATAACATGTGGCTCTACATCCCTAATGTGGGCAAACCGTTGCGTATCACCAGTCTGCAGTCAGTTGTGGGCGGGATATTCAACAATTCCGACATCCTGCGACTTGACTACAGTGTGGAATATAACGCAGAACAGATAACCGACCAGGGTGACACCTACTTGCTTGACCTGAAGGCCAAGTCCTCGTCAGTTGCCTACAACCACTTGAAGATGAAGGTGGATAAAAAAACACTTTTGCCAACCACCATTGAATGTTATGCCGTCAGCGGCATGCTGATCAAGACCCTGCACTATACGAAAATTAAGGATTTTGGCGAAGGCATTGTCAGGCCGTCAATGCTTGAGACGGACAGCCCGCTCCACAAGGGCTATCGGTCTGTAATGCTCTTTGGCAAAGTCAAAAAGAAGGAACTGGCAGACGAAGTGTTTACCCTCAATTACCTGTCCAAGGTTGATGAATTGCGATAGCACCGGCTCCTATCTTGCCTGCTTTCTGCTTAGTTTGCTCCTTCTCTTTCCTGCTCTTCCGTACGCAGATGACGAGTTCAGTTTTGAACTGGAGGAGTTTGAAAAAAAGGCTCTGGACTGGGGAGGCTACGCAGAATTAAAGTGGGAGCATATGGATATTAACCATGGTTCTGCTTTTGCCCGGTTGAACCTCTCAGAGCAGCCCCTGTCGACACTTGATCGTTTCCGCGGCAGTCTGCAGATTGGCGGTTACTACACCAAAGAGATAATTAGTTTCAATTGGCTTCTCAAGGCTTCTGCTCAACACGATGATCTTGGCTGGGTTGACATGGCAGATGTCTACGAGGCCTATGTCAGCATTAAACCGGCGCCGCTTCTTACTGCGGACGTTGGCAAAAAGTCATACAAGTGGGGCAAAGGGTATGCATGGAATCCGGTCGGCTTTATCAACCGCCTCAAGGACCCCAATGATCCGGAAGAGGCGATGGAGGGCTACATAACAGCCGAAGTTGATCTTATAAAGAGTCTTTCAGGGCCATTGCAGATCGCTGCTCTTACCACAGTGATTCTGCCAACGTGGCAGGGAGTCAATGAAGATTTTGGTGAGATAAACAATGTGAATCTGGCAGCCAAGCTTTATCTCCTGTATCGGGATACGGACATCGACCTGATATTATACACAGGTAACAGCCATTCCACTCGCTATGGGCTTGATTTTTCCAGAAACCTGGCGCCAAATTTTGAAATCCATGGGGAGCTTGCCTATGTTCCAAGCCAGAAGAAAGTAATCCTTCAGGATGATGGCTCTGCCATGGTCCAGGAAGCTTCGGCGCTCTCCTATCTCCTTGGTCTCCGCTATTTATCGGAAAATGATATAACCACCATTATTGAATATTACCACAATGATGCCGGGTACACTGAAGAAGAGATGGCACGTTTTTTTCAACTTATTTCAGACGGTGAAAACCAGTTTCTTGTCTCAGGCAGTGATGTACTTCTTGAGAGGGCAAGAGACACGAGTCTGCGAGGTTATGGCAAGCCGCAACCGGGTCGCAATTATCTCTATGCAAGATTTTCCCAGAAGGAACCCTTTGATATTCTGTACTTTTTACCCGGCCTTATCACAATTGTCAACCTTGAGGACAAGAGTTATTCCATAAGCCCGGAGATTGTTTATACGAAATTTACGAACTGGGAATTACGGTTGCGTTTTTCGTATCTTAATGACGCAAAATTCACCGAATATGGCGAAAAAGTAAACAGCAACAAACTGGAATTGCGAGTGCGCTATTTGTTCTAAGCTCGCCACCATGTAATGATCAGGAATTGGAATTGAGGTCGGGCCACGCTAACCATCTGATATTACATTCGCTTTGCTCCTGCGGAAGTCCTGCGGTTGCCGATATATACTTATAACCTAAAATGAGCGGTTCAAGGTTCAGGGTTCAAAGGTTATAGTCTGCTGATATCCCTGACTTTATCTATGGCGCTTGAGGCATGATTCAGATTAGCCTCTTTCACCCATTGGGTGAAAACATAACATTTGCACCTATCAACGTGTTTTCCTTTTGATGATCCCGCTTTGCTGCGGGATTAGGGCGTTTCAACCCTGAACCTTGAACGCCGAACCGCTCAACCCAGGTATAATCCAATGTATGTCCTCAAAATTACCCCGAGAACCGTCAGATCTACTGGCTTTAATGTTATGTTGACAAATAATATACAAGTCCATATACCTAGAAGTAAACACGGAGGTGAGTTTTATGAAAGCCATTCAAATAACTATCGAACCGGAATTGCTTGTGAAAATTGACAATGATGATGAAACCAAAAAGAAGGGAAGATCGGCATTTTTACGACATGCCGCCCAATATTATTTGCAACAAAAAAGGTTAAAGTCCATCTCTAAACAATATAGCATAGGCTATGCCCATGGAGGCATAAAAAATTCTGATCTAACCTCATGGGAGGATGAGCAGGTATGGCCAAAAATCTGAAGCGAGGTTGTATATGGATGTACAAATTTATGAAGCCAGATGAATTACGCCCTGTGCTTATCTTGAGCCGCCAGGATGTAATCGGGCTTATCGATACAATTATTGTAGCACCTATAACTTCCACTATTTATGGAGTCCCAAGTGAAGTTATGGTGGGTATCGATCATGGGTTAAAGCACGACTGCGCGGTCAATCTTGATCATATCCAAACAGTATCTGCTTCTAGACTCACCCATTATATCGGTTATCTTGACAAGGGTCTGATGACAAAAGTGTGCCTTGCCTTAAAAATAGTCACTGGCTGTGATTAAAAATTGGCAACATAAGCAAAAAGCCGGAACGTTGTAGAAAAAAGGGATCTGGACAACTCCGCGTTCACTGCGGACATGCCTATAGACTTTCACATATTAAATTTCACTGCGTTATCGGTCGTCGGCGTATTACAATACAGCCTCCTCCCTCTGGCCTCGTGAAATTTAATATGTGAAAGTCTATGTTCCGCGCCTTCGCGCCTTGCTCTTGATGCTCATTGCTCATCGAAAAAAACGCAATTTGCAACCTTCCGAGGTATATATCCCGATCCCCAATAATCTGATCTCAAAGTGGTGAAAGTATCTGCGCCTTGAAAAATATTGTCAAAAATGGTTTGAGGTTGAGAAGGAATATATGTATAGAAAACGAACTGGGCACAAGGAACTGATTGAGTTGTATGAATCCGATTATGCAATGTTTTAGCATTGTGCTGAAATGTGTAATCCTCGCCGGTGCAACGGCGTGGATTATTTTGCTTTTATTGCCATGGTTCCCATGGTTGACCAGGGAACATCTGGACGCAGACCAGGAAGCTCAGGATTTTGATGGCTCCGAGATCACAGTGCTCATTCCGGCGCGCAACGAGGCCAGGATATTGAAAAAGACCCTTGATTGCCTTTCCAGACAGGGCGGAGGTGTCCAGGTTATTCTAGTAGATGACCAGTCTATAGACGGAACAGCGGATATTGCCAGAAAGTATGGCCGCAACCTGACCGTCATTGACGGGATTTCTCCTCCTGCCGGCTGGAGCGGCAAACTCTGGGCCATGGAGCAGGGCCTTGTCCATGTCAGTACCCCGCTCATCTTGCTGCTCGATGCGGACATAGGCTTGCAGGACGGGCTGCTCGCAGCCCTAATCAACAAGAAAAGGCATGAGGGGTTGCACTTCATCTCTCTCATGGCAGAGCTGCGCATGAAAAATTTTTGGGAGCGGCTGTTGATGCCTGCTTTTGTCTACTTCTTCAAGCTCCTCTACCCATTTTCTCTGGCCAACTCGAAAAGTCGGCATGTTGCCGCGGCCGCCGGAGGCTGCATTCTGGCTGACACGGCGATCATCAGAGAGATAGGCGGATTTGGCCCCTTAAAAAGCGCCCTCATCGATGACTGCACTCTGGCAAGTCTGATTAAGAAAACGGGCTCAAGGACGTGGATCGGGCTGAGCCGTTCGGTACAAAGTCTGCGTGCATATGAACGGTTTTCATCCATCAGGGATATGGTGGCCCGTACGGCCTTTACCCAGCTTCACTATTCAGTGGTGTTACTCGCTGTTGTGACGCTGACCATGATCACGCTATTCTGGGCAGTTCCGGCTGGATGCTTTTTTCTTGAAGGCTGGGGGCGGATACTCTGCCTTGCAGGCACAGTCTCGATGGTGATATGTTATTTACCCACCCTTCGATATTACGACCGCTCCTCTTTGTGGTGCTTTGCCCTGCCGTTGATTGGTGGCTGCTACCTGTACATGGCATGGGTGTCTGCAGTCCGGCACTGGCAGGGGAAAGGGGCGTCCTGGAAAGGCAGGGGTTATATAGACTTTCACATATTAAATTTCACTGCGTTATCGGTCGTCGGCGTATTACAATACAGCCTCCTCCCTCTGGCCTCGTGAAATTTAATATGTGAAAGTCTATAGCAAGCCAGTTTAGGAGCTGGATGCAGAATAAGGAACGGGGGCTAAGATGAAAATTTTTCTTGCCAATCCCAGGGGATTTTGCGCAGGTGTCATCCGAGCCATTGAAACGGTTCGTCTCGCTCTTAAAGAGTACGGTGCACCCGTCTATGTTCTGCATGAGATCGTTCACAACAGGCACGTAATCCTTGAACTCGAAGAGCAAGGCGCGATTTTTGTGGAACGACTCTCTGATATTCCTTTGGGAGCTGTTGCCATTTTCAGCGCTCACGGTGTCTCCAGGGAGGTAGAACTAAAAGCGGTTGACCTGGGACTAAGGATCATTGACTCAACCTGTCCGCTCGTGGCAAAAGTTCACCGGATGATTGAGAACTATCATCGGCAAGGATATGATGTGGTCATTATTGGTCATCACAGGCATCCTGAAGTGGAGGGCACGGCAGGTAGAGACCATGGCCCTGTTCATATCGTGGCGACTCCTGAAGAAGTAGAGTCCATACAGGTGAGGGATCATGGGCGGGTGGCCTATGTTACCCAGACCACTTTGAGCCAGGACGATTTGGCCGGAGTGCGTAATGCGCTACAAGAACGGTTTCCCGAGATCAGGGGGCCATCTTCTAATGTCTGTTACGCAACGCAGAACCGGCAGAATGCCGTAAAGGTATTGGCTAAAAATGTGGATGTCATCTTTGTGGTTGGGTCCAAAAACAGTTCCAATTCCAACCGACTCCGGGAGGTGGGGATGCGCCATGGGACTGCCGGTTATCTGATCGACGATGCCTCTGATATCGATCCTGCCTTCCTCGATGGCGTGCGACTGGCAGGGGTGACCGCCGGAGCCTCAGCCCCTGAACGGCTGGTAGAAGGCGTGATTCGTTGGCTGCAAAACCATGGGGCAACAACATTTCACGAAATGGATGGAAAAGAAGAGAAGATGTATTTTAGGCCGGCAAAAATTGATGTATGAGTTGATATGGGAGGCGATATGGAAAAACCCGGCACCCCTGGAACAACAAGTGGTCCGGCGATTCATGGGCCGGTGCCGTTGACAAGTCTGCATGCCTTTGATCTTGAAGATCGCAAGGACGACAAGGCCAAAAAACGTCTGTTTATAGGACTGGTCATGGGCACCAGCGCGGTGGTCATCTGCTTTCTTTTTCTGGTCTGGGCTCTGCCGACTTTCGGTCTTGCCAACATCCACGCTTTAGCGCCGCTGCTCTTTGGCCTCGTAATCGGTTTAATGATCGTGCTCATTTGTTGGGGCTCGCTGGTTCTGATCGTCAGTGTCGCGTTCGGCAAGACCCCGCCTTTTTTCTCGCGAATGCGCGGTCTGACCGTCAAGCTGTTCCTGCCCCTAATGACACTGCTCGGCCAGGCCATCGGCATATCCAGGGAAAAGATCCGTACATCGTTCGTCAAGGTGAATAATGAACTCGTGCTGGGATCGGCAGGCCGCTACAAGCCGGAAGAAATGCTGATGCTCATGCCCCATTGTCTGCAGAACTCCAAGTGCAAGAGGCGGTTGACTTACTCCATTTATAACTGCAAACGCTGTGGCAAATGCCCCATTAGTGAGCTGATCGCCATGAGCGAACGTTACTCTGTCCATCTGGCCATTGCCACCGGCGGCACAATTGCCCGCAGAATCGTAGTTCAGTGCAGGCCGAAGTTGATCGTAGCCGTGGCCTGCGAGCGTGATATGGCCAGCGGCATCCAGGACACCTACCCTCTGCCGGTTTACGGAGTATTGAACATCCGGCCCCACGGTCCCTGCCTCGACACCCTCGTATCCATGAAAGATGTGGAACAGGCCCTCCGCAGGTTCATGCAGCCACAATACTATCCGGAAAATCGGCCCCAGGCAGATAATGGCAACTCTGTAGAGACGGTTTCAGTCAAAACAAATCTTCTTGTAGACGAGCACGCTGAGGCAGGTGTTGCTTGAACGTGATGCGGCGAGATCCCGTGTCTATACCTCGGAAGGTCACAAATTGCGCTTTTCTCGGTGAGTCATGAGCATCAAGAGCAAGGCGCGAAGGCGCGGAATAGCTGGCTATTGCAAGCCTGAGCAACACGGCTATTGATGTTCATGGCCGACGAAAAAGTGTCATTTG
>JAUVJO010000241.1 GCA_030592345.1 Deltaproteobacteria bacterium | reverse complement strand
GATGCTGGAATGCCGGAATGCCGGGATGCTGGATGCTGGATAGACAAAAAAAGAAATCCCTTGTTTTAACCAGCATCCAGGAACCAGCATCCAGTATCTGTTCATCTCTTTTGGGCCAAAAACATTATCTTAGAATCTATAGAAGGAGGAGTTTGTGAAAATAGTCGTTGTAGGAACGGGTTATGTTGGTCTCGTACATGGTGCAGTGTGTTCGGAATATGGCCACGAAGTGTATGCGTATGACATTGACGCAGACAAGATAAACGCATTTGCGAGTGGCCAGGCTGAAGAGATTGAGAAATACGTCAATGAACCTGGTTTGACCGGTATTATCAAGGAAACGCTCGGCAAATACTTATTCTTTTCCTCTGATTTGAAATCGTTCATAGAGGGTACGGATGCCATTTTCATGTGCTTGCCAACGCCTTCCAATCTGGATGGTTCTACCAATCTTACTTTCTATGATGCTGCGGCTCAAGATATTGCCCAGGGAGTTGCCCAGAGAACAGACAAACGCAGGATCGTTTTTGTCAATAAGAGCACTGTGCCTATTGGGACGGTAAGACACTTGCAGGAGATCATGGATTCTCACGGCGTAGAGAACTTCGGTGTTGCTTCCAATCCGGAGTTTCTGGCAGAAGGTACGGCTATTTCCCAGGCGCGAAGGCCGGACCGGGTAGTTGTTGGTTGCGACCATGAAGATGACTTCAGGATTTTGCGCAGGGTGTACTCCCAATTTGTCAATCATGTCCGGATAAAGTACATAGAAACAACTCCGGAAACCGCAGAAGCTGTAAAGTACGTGGCAAATACCGCGCTTCTCACTTACATATCCTTCTGGAACGGTGTGGGAGCCAAGATCGGGGAGAAATTTCCTAACGTTAAGATAGAGGATCTTCGACTCGGGGTAACGGCAGATGACAGGATAAGCACATGGGGCTCATTTGTGAGCAACGGGGCAGGCGGAAGTTGCTTCGGCAAAGACATTGCCTCATTGATTTATCAACTACGAAACGTTAACGTGAGTACCAAGATGCTTGAAGCATCCTATGAAGTCAATGAATACCAAAAAGTTTACCTGGTTGACAGGGCAATTACCGAGGCCGGTTTTCAGTTCAATAACAAAGCAATTGCTGTGTTGGGGCTGGCATTTAAGAAACATACGAACGACATGCGAGATGCCTCTTCCATCAAGGTTATCGAATCATTACTTGGAAAAGGCGTGGCCAAGATAAGGGCATACGATCCATTGGCGAATGAAAGCGCACAGGCGGTTTTTGATCCATCCCACAACGTTCTTTTTGAAAAGATAGAATATTTCGCTTCGGCTAAACAGGCGATCGAAGGTTCTGATGCGGTTTTTGTATCCTCAGACTGTGAAGAATTTCGCGGCCTTTCGCGAACCATAGAAGAGACAGTTCGGCCCCCCTACCTGGTGCTGGACGGCAGACGTATGATTCCGGATTTCGAAGAACTGGCTGCCAGGGGATTTGTCTACCTGGCGGTCGGCTCAATGGCCACAAAACCGGAATAGAATTCGTTCACCGTAGTCAAAAAGTACAAGCAACGAGCAACAAGCAACGAGCAACAAGCAACGGAGAATACCTAATGAAAGGAATAATATTGGCCGGAGGCTCCGGGACCCGGCTCTATCCGATTACACGGGTGGTGAGTAAACAGCTCATTCCGATATATGAGAAGCCGATGATATATTATCCTCTCTCTTGCTTGATGCTGGCAGGAATCAGAGAAATACTGATCATCTCCACCCCTGAGGATCTCCCCAGGTTCAAGGAACTTCTTGGGGATGGGTCCCAATTGGGTCTTGCATTTTCTTATGCTGAGCAGCCCCGTCCTGAGGGGTTGGCCCAGGCATTCATCATTGGCAAACCGTTCATCGGCAGTGATAACGTCGCACTTGTTCTTGGTGACAACATATTTTATGGCCATGGGCTTCCCAATATATTCAGGAGATGCGCTGACCTTGAAAAGGGCGGCATTATTTTCGGATATATGGTACGCGATCCTGAGCGTTATGGCGTGGTAGAATTTGATCAGCAGGGCAACGTTACAGGGATAGAGGAAAAGCCGGAGAAACCCAAGTCCAAATACGTTGTTCCCGGACTCTATTTTTATGACAACGACGTGGTGAAAATAGCAGAAGGGCTTAAGCCGTCTGCCCGTGGAGAGATGGAGATTACGGACGTCAATTTAGACTATTTACAGCGTGGTCAGCTCAAGGTGGAGCTTTTGGGCCGCGGATTTGCGTGGCTTGATACCGGGACCCATGAGTCGCTCCAGCAGGCGGCAAATTATGTGCAGGCCATTCAGGAACGACAGGGGCTAAAAATCGCGTGTATTGAAGAGATTGCCTTTCGTCTTGACTATATAGACAGGGAGCGACTCAAGATGCTGGCCAGAGAGATGCTGAAAAACGAGTACGGCAGGTACTTGATGGAAATCCTTGAAGAAGGGGAGGGCGAAAATAATGAGATTTACTGAGACATCCCTCCCCGGTGTTCTAGTGATTGAACCGGATGTCTTCAAAGATGATCGGGGTTTTTTTATGGAGACCTTCCATCAAAGGAAATATGGAGATGCGGGAATAGATCGTATCTTTGTTCAGGACAACTATTCTCATTCAAAGCGCTGCACACTTCGGGGGCTTCACTATCAACTCATAAATGCTCAGGCCAAATTGGTTTATGTGATCACGGGGGAGATATTTGACGTTGCAGTAGACATACGACAAGGCTCGCCCACGTTCGGGCAGTGGGCAGGAACCGTTCTTTCTGCTGAAAACAAGCGCCAGATCTTTGTGCCGGAGGGGTTTGCCCATGGCTTTTGCGTCCTGAGCGAAACAGCCGATGTGATATATAAATGTAGCGATCTCTATGCCCCTGGGGATGAGTATGGGATCTCTTGGGCAGATCAGACAATTGGTATTGATTGGCCAATAGAAGCCCCGGTTGTTTCAAACAAGGACACCCAAAATCCAAGCCTGAGCGGAGTTCCCAAAGGTCTTTTGCCCGTATATAAAAGAACGTAGGACCCTTGCCTCAAACGCTGAATGTTATAGTCCTTAAGAAAAAGATGTTGGGGTTATCGGTTTTGTCAGGAAATGTGGGTTCGTGCTTTAATACAAACAGATGTTGGAATACTGGAATGCTGGAATGCTGGATAGACAAAAAAAGAAACCCCTTGCTTTAACCAGCATCCAGGAACCAGCATCCAGTATCTGTTCATCTCTTTTGGGCCAAAAACATTATCTTAGAATTTATATCTGGCACGATTCCCCGGTAGGGGCTTTCGTATTGATGAAAAATTTCCCGCAAGGAAAATCCCGCAGATGAAAGGGAGCGCTGGGATGGGGCGCTGGACGAATATGGTCACCAGTATGGAGATTCCGAGTCCCGCGAGCACGAGCAGTGCCCCTTTTTGTAAGGAAAGGGCAAACCGTTGGCACACCGCGAGAAAAAAAGCGATGAAGATCAGATCTCCCACCCCAAAGAGAGGTAACATTATGTCGGCTCCGGGATGGGGCCAGTGAAGTATCACAAGATTGAAAATCGGGGGAATAGGGGCAGGAAGTCCAGCTTCCAGGCTCTTTTGAACCGCCACGAGATGCTTGACTGCCAGCTCGCCGACGTTTTTGCTCGGCCCGAAAAAAACACTCCAGGTATCGACAACGGTTGCAAGAATGCATATCGGGAGCAAATGCCCCAATTTTTCGACCTCACCCGCGATCCAGTTCCCGGCTGTGAATGCAAAAAAAAGGAGAAGGGTTGTGTTCACGGGATGCCACAGTCGCCACTCAAAACCGGAACGTACAAGATAAGCTGAAACTAACCAGACAGGGCCGCTAATAAGCAAAAGCAAAAGAGCAGTCTTTCGTGATGGTATGTATCTTGACCACTCAAGAGACAATGCAACCGTCAGCGGGATCCCTACAACAAGGATCAGGAAATATCCAAGCAGGACCGAGAAAGCCTGAACACCTGCCAGGAAAAGAAAGGCAAGATAAAAAATAGTCCAGGCGACAGTCAGGGGGAAATGGGTTGCTTTGCAGAGCACTGGTCTAGTCTTCCAACGGTTTTTTACAAAATTCAACTGTTCGCCTGTCCTTTTTTGTTAGTGCACGTTCAGTGGAAAAGTGTTAAGTATAGTCAATAGATTTACTTGACTAGGATTGTTTGTATGTTATAATAACCAAAAACGTGGATGCTATAGAATTTCAGAAAAAGATTTTGGCAAGGCCAGAGGGAGAAATCCGAGTAAGGCGTACTGACAGTACGTCGTCAAGGATTTCGACCGATAACGCAGCCCCATTTTTTTCTGGAAGTCTATAAATAGGACTCAGTTATGAATGACAAGCCATTTTACATAGAACGCCCGTTGTATCTCCAAAGGATTATGCCTTTTGTCGGCAAGGATATAATGAAAATCCTGGTCGGGCAGCGGCGTGTCGGAAAAAGTTACTTGTTGTATCAACTGATGGATCGAATTTCATCTTTGGACCCTAAAGGTCAGCAGGTATACATCAATAAAGAATTGCATGAGTTTGCCGCAATCAGTACCGCAGAAGACCTGATTGCATATGTTGATTCGTACCGGCAGTCGGATCGCAGGCTATATCTTTTCATCGATGAGTTACAGGAGATTGATGGTTTCGAGAAGGCATTAAGAAATTTCCAGGCAGAAGGAAAGATTGATATCTATGGTACGGGTAGTAATGCGAAGCTGCTTTCAGGAGAATTGGCGACATATCTATCCGGCCGATATGTTGAAATCAAGGTATATGGTCTCACTTATGCAGAGTTTCTTCAATTTCATAATTTGGACCGAGGGCGAGAGGCCTTCAAAGCATATTTAAAGTTCGGTGGGCTTCCATATTTACGCCATTTGGATCTAAAGGAAGAGGTTGTTTTCGATTATCTTCGGAATATATTGGATGCGATTTTATTAAAGGATATCGTATCCCGTTATGATATTCGGAACGTCTCTTTTCTACAGAGGTTGACACGCTTTTTAGCCGATAATGTGGGCAGCTTAGTAACGGCCAGGAAAATAAGTGACTATCTCAAGTCACAAAAGATCAAGGTGTCTCATAACTTAGTACTTGACTATCTTTCCTATCTCACCACAGCTTTTCTGGTTTTCCGGGCAAACCGAATCGATATTGTCGGGAAAAAGATTTTCGAAATCGGCGAAAAATACTATTTTGAGGATCTCGGTCTACGACACGCTTTGGTGGGCTTTCAGGCCATGGACATCAATAAAATGTTAGAAAATATTGTTTATGTACATTTAAGATCAGCCGGATACGAGGTAATGGTCGG
>JAUVJO010000034.1 GCA_030592345.1 Deltaproteobacteria bacterium | reverse complement strand
TGGCTGTTGTTTTGAGACCGTACCATTCATGGGGGAGGACCCGGCTTGTCCTGATTGTTAGGAGCTGAGTGTGGGGCAAGGGGCGAGTGTGGCATGAAATGCTGCCCCGCCCCAACCCTCCTTTTTTAAGAATCTAATTGGTGTCAATGCAGTAACTTCCCCTCCCTGCCGGAAGTCCACCGTTTCTGTGGCTGAGCGGGAGGGGGAGGAGATCCCCGGCGTATATGTTCACCGCAGAGACGCAGAAAGTAATACGCAGAAAGTAATACGCAGAAAGTAAAGAGCTTTCTTTGTGCTATTTGCGTCTCGTCTCAGCGGCGAACTATAGACTTTCACATATTAAATTTCACAGCGTTATCGGTCGTCGGCGTATTACAATACAGCCTCCTCCCTCTGGCCTTGTGAAATTTGATATGTGAAAGTCTATACAAAAAGGAGGAGAACAGAAGTGAAAAAAACTCGTAGTGGTAGTGTTGGCAGTGGGGCGGCTTTCCTGGCAGCCGCAATGTTTTTGACAACCTTGATTCTGATACCCGTGATGGAGGTGTCGGCCGCTGAGCCGTACAAAGTGGGCGGGGTCTTCTCGGTGACCGGAAGGGCCTCGTTTTTGGGCGATCCTGAAAAAAAGACCGCAGAGATGCTTCAAGAAGAGATCAACAAGAAAGGCGGAATCAACGGCCATCCTTTGGAACTGATCATCTATGACGACGAGGGCGACTCCACAAAGTGCGCCCTTGCCGTAAGGAAGCTGATAACGCGGGATAAGGTTTGCGCCATCATTGGACCCTCTCTGAGCGGCCTTTCTCTGGCCGTGGTCCCGGAGGCAGAAAAAAATGAGATACCCTTGGTCTCATGTGCGGCCAGTTATAAGATCGTGACCAAGGATCCCGAGACCGGTGAACAGTGGAAATGGGTGTTCAAGACACCCCAGTCTGACAGCATGGCGGTGGAGGCTGTTTATACGCACATGAAAAAGCACGGAATCTCAAAGATCGCCATCATGTCAGTGACCTCGGGTTTTGGCGCAAGCGGCCGCAGCGAATTGCTACGCCTTGCCCCGGAGTTCGGGATGTCGATAGTGGCTGATGAGAAATACGGCCCCAAGGACACGGACATGACAGCCCAGCTTACCAAAATTAAGGGGCTGGCCCCACAGGCCATCGTTAATTGGTCAATCGGCCCGACCCAGGTAGTTGTAGTGAGAAACTGGAAAGATCTGGGTATGACCAGTATCCCTTTCTATCAGAGTCATGGTTTTGGAAGCCGGAAAAACATTGAACTTGCCGCAGGTGCGGCCGAAGGTGTTTTGTGTCCCTTAGGGGCCTGCAACATAGCTGAAATCCTTCCGGCAGATCACCCGCAAAAGAAGGTCACCATGGAATACCTCAAGGCCTATAAGGCAAAGTACAACGAGGCGGTGGCATCTTTTGGAGGCCATGCATGGGATGCGCTCTCCATGGTGGTTGAGGCATTAAAGAATGTTGGATGCGACAGGGCCAAGATCAGGGATTATTTGGAGAATATGACGGGCTTTGTGGGACAACACGGCGTGTTCAACTTCTCGCCCAAGGACCATAACGGCTTGGACAAAGCAGCCTTCCAGATGGTTGTGGTAAAAGACGGAGATTGGGCATTGACCGATTAGGGTCGGTTTGGTCCGTTTGGCCGGTTGGCCGGCCAAACGGACCAACCGGCTAACCGGCAACCACGACCATGCAAGAAATCACTTTTGCGAGTCAACTTCTTCAGTACGCGATAACCGGCCTGACCATCGGAAGCATCTATGCCATGGTGGCCATCGGATTTAACATTATTTACAACGTTACCGAGGCCATCAATTTTGCCCAGGGTGAATTCGTCATGCTGGGCGGCCTCCTTATGGTCTTTTTTCGCGTTGCCTTGAACATCCCCGTCATATTTTCCCTTCCCCTTACGATCATGGTGGTCACGGTAGTCGGCATTCTTTTGGACCGACTGGCCATCAGGCCGCTTCGCAAGCCGACGGTTCTTGCCATGGTTATTGCTACCATCGGGGCATCTTTCTTTATCAAGGGCGCGGCCATGCTCATATGGGGAAAAAACCCCTTTGATTTTCCGCCCTTTTCCGGCCGAAATCCTATTGCTTTTCTTGGAGCTGTGGTGCAACCCCAGGGCCTCTGGGTGATTGGTTGCCTGGTGGTGGTCGTGATCGTGCTCACTCTCTTTTTTGACCGAACCATCATGGGGAAAGCCCTTAGGGCCTGCGCGGTGAATGCAAAGGCGTCCAGCCTGGTCGGGATTAATGTTAAGTATATGATCCTTGTCTCCTTTGCCCTGAGTGCAGCCATTGGTGCCCTGGGCGGGATTGTGATAACGCCGATCTCCCTTATGGAATACGATCGAGGGGCCATGCTTGCGGTCAAGGGTTTCTCTGCCTGTGTTCTGGGTGGTATTGGCAGCTTCCCCGGGGCTGTCACCGGCGGGCTTATTATTGGCCTGATAGAGTCTTTTGGGGCGGGCCTCATCTCTTCGGGATACAAGGATGTTTTTGCCCTGCTTGTTCTGCTTCTTGTCCTGTTTGTGCGACCAAGCGGCTTGTTGGGAAGCGTGGAGGTAAGCAAGATAAGGAAGTTTTAAGTGACGAAACATGACTACTCATTTTCAACCACCAAAGCATAAAAGCGCTGTACAACTGACCGGGTTCGCATTGGGCCTTTTTTTGCTTCCATTGCTTGCCCAATGGGTGAGCTTTTTTGAGCATTATATTGATGTCATGGTCTTTGTGGGGATCTATAGTATCGTAACCATGGGCCTGTGCCTTTTGATGGGCTATGCCGGACAGATTTCACTTGGACACGCATCTTTTTTCGGGCTGGGGGCCTACATCTCAGGTGTGATAACTGCCAAGTATGGCGTTAATCCGTGGTTGTGCCTTATCCTTGGTATGGTGATATCTGCGGCTGTTGCATTTGTCATAGGTGCGCCATCTCTAAAACTCAGGGGGCACTATCTTGCCATGGCCACTCTGGCTTTTTGTATTATTGTTACTGTTATCTTCAATGAGTCCACAGAGTTTACAGGAGGTCCCGACGGGTTGGCCTTCATTCCGGGCATTGCCATCATGGGCTGTGCGCTCGATTCTGTGGTAAAGTATTACTATTTTGTCTGGAGCGTTGTTCTTGTCTTGCTGTTCCTTTGCCTGAATATTATCGGCTCCAGGGTGGGCCGGGCCATGCGATCCATACACGGCAGTGAGTTGGCGGCCAGCGCCGTGGGGGTGGGTGTTGCCAAGTACAAGATCCATGTTTTTGTGTTGTCAGCCGTGCTGGCCTCTATTGCCGGAAGTTTGTATGCCCACTATCTAAATTTCGTCAACCCTGCCAGCTTTGATCTCTTCGTGTCCATCAAGCTGCTTATCATGATTATCCTGGGTGGTATGCACAGCCTTTGGGGTGCAATCGTAGGGGCGGCACTGATCACCTTTCTGAGCTATGAATGGCTCCATTATTTTGGAGAAGCCGAGGTCATGGTTTACGGAGCCATTGTGCTGGCTGTTGTCATCTTTCTTCCGAGCGGGGTGGTGAGTATACCAGAAAAGGTAAGGAGCTTGTGGGGGAGGTGATAGCTGAAAGGGAAAGGCTGAAAGCTCAAGGCTCAAGGCTCAAGGCTGAAAGGGAAGGAAGGTTCCTTTGAGTTTTCAGCTTCAACACTCACAACGAAGGCCAGTAGGGTCTTTGAGCCTGGATGACTTCTTTTATAATTGGAGGGGCAGGGCCTTTTTCAAGAGATTCTATATCAGCCTGTGTCAGTATGCTATCATGGGTGAGTTCCTTTATGACAGCCTTGGCTGATTCGCGCAGTCCTTCCAGATGATAGCCTCCCTCCAGGGTGATCGCGAGCCTTTCGGAACAACATGTCTTGGCAAGGTCCATCAAGATGCGCGTAAGGGCTGCATAACCGATTGGTGTGACCTTCATCCCACCGAGGGGATCATCCACGTATGTATCAAAGCCTGCAGATACAAGGATAAACTCAGGTTTGAAGGCGCTCGCAATGGGTGAAAGGATCTGTTTGAAAATCTGGTAGAACTCTTTGTCCCCATGGCCGGGCTGCAGCGGTACATTAACGGTGAATCCTTTGCCCTCCCCACGGCCGACTTCCGTCAAATCGCCGCTTCCAGGATAGTAGGGAAACTGCTGGGTGGAAAAGTATAACACCGCAGGGTCAGCGTAAAAGCTGTTCTGTGTGGCATTGCCATGGTGCAAGTCCCAGTCCACGATGAGGACTCTCTTCACCGAATAGGTATGCATGGCGTACATGGCACCAAGGGCCACATTGTTGAATAGACAAAATCCCATGGCCCGGTCCCGTTCTGCGTGATGGCCAGGGGGTCTTACCAGGGCAAAACCGTTTCGTACCGTGTTGTCGAAGATTTTGTCAATGAGGCAGAACAGTCCTCCAGCCGCCAGTGTGGCTGCCTGGCAGGACAGGGCGGTTGTTTGGGTATCCGGATCAAGGGACGCGTGGGGCTTGCCGTCAGTGGCAGTGACCCTTTGAATGTGAGATTCACTGTGGATCCAGGCAAGCTCCTCGTGGGTGGCAGGACGAGGCGAGATGGCGACGAATTTGTCCGCCATGTCAGCCTGATCCAGCATATCATAGATAACCTGAAGACGTTGCGGACTCTCAACATGGGGATAATCGGCAAGATGCTCTTTGTAAAGTTCGTGCCGGACAACGCCTGTGGTTGATGACATGGGACCTCTCTTGTCATTGATCATTTGTCATCTATCATTGGTGAAAGGCTAAGGGCTAAGGGTTTTGCTCATGCTGCTCACTTTCTCACCTGCTCCCCTTCTCACTTTCCCTTCCGCTCCACCAATGATCAATGATCAATGATAGATGACCAATGATAAATGCCTCACTCTCCCTTTCTCCGCATTCCTCTAGTGCCTACCGGCACCCTTGGGCCTGATGGCTCAAGAAGCACAAATCTGGCCGCCGCTTTTCTGGTTTGCTTTGGCTATGCGTTCCAGAAACCTCTTAAACCAGCTTTTCTTTTGATCTTGTTTCCTCTTTGGTGTGTGTTTGCGTTTGGCCACGATAAGATCCTTTTTGGTAACCGTTCACGGGTTCAGAGGTTCAGAGGTTCAGGGTTCACCGACACGCTGAACCGCTGATTCGTTGGATCTGGGAGTTTGTCGGATTTTTTCAAGCAAAATATCGCTATTCTGTGAACTTGTCAACAGCCTCTTTGGTCGATCACATGTTTGAGATTCTTATCTCACCCTGACCGAGGCTTCAAGCAAATTCTGACGATTCTAACGTCCTTCAAATCAGCTCCTTGCAACCGGCAGGCCGATATGCTACTGACACACACTGTTGCATTTAAGAGCTGATTTCTCAGATGGGAAAAGGGAAACAGACTATCCAGGAGAGTGTCCTTGCATGAGCACCAGAAAGCACAA
The DNA here is from genome assembly GCA_030592345.1 of Deltaproteobacteria bacterium. Lineage (GTDB taxonomy): Bacteria > Desulfobacterota > Desulfobacteria > Desulfobacterales. The sequence goes on along the minus strand of JAUVJO010000034.1, from coordinate 9,185 downwards.
GGCCCACACCCCTAAGTCGCTGAAACTTGCTGTCCTTACGGTCTCTACGACTCGCAGTCTTGCCGAGGACAAGAGCGGTCACTGGATTAAGAAACGCGCTGAGAAAAAGGGGCATGACGTCGTGATTCATCAGGTCGCCCCTGACGATCAGGGTATCATCGCTGACACCATCCGCACAGTCATTCAAGAACACCATCCTCATGCGATTCTCGTGACGGGCGGCACAGGGATCGGGCCTGCGGATGTTACCATTGAGGCGATCCGACCAATGTTCACAAAGGATCTGGCTGCATTTGGTCCCCTTTTTACTTATCTCAGTTTCGAAGAGATCGACTCTGCCGCACTGCTCTCCCGAGCCACAGCAGGCCTGATTGGCGACACGCTTGTCTTCTGCATGCCGGGAAGCCTTAATGCCTGTAAACTCGCCTGCCAGGAACTCATCTTCCCCGAGCTTGGCCACCTCGTAAAACACGTGCAGGAAGGTTAGAATAGAGATCGTCAAATTCAAGAAAACGACTTGACAATATTTGCAGAAAGTGTATTGGTTGTTCATTATGAGCATATACCTATAACAAAAAGGGGCCGCTCTATTAAGCTGTATTCTCCAATTATGGCCGTGCTAAGTATATACCTCGAAAGGCCATAAATGACACTTTTTCGCCGGCCATGAATATCAATAGCCGCGTTGCTCAGGCTTGCAATAGCCAACTATTCCGTGCCTTCGCGCCTTGCTCTTGATGCTCATGACTCACCGAGAAAATCACCATTTATGACCTTCCGAGGTATAGCTCACCCTGAATGTTTAAAATTCTATATTGAACAGGCGGTTATGCGAGGGCGCATCCACTAGTTGTGGGAACCATCAAAATCCCCCCTAACCCCCCTTTGAAAAAGGGGGAATCAAAGGAAAAGCCTCAAAATCCCCCTTTTTCAAAGGGGGATTTAGGGGGATTTTCGAGATGGTGACCCAAACTGAATGGCCATCCCCCAAGCTCTGGATACGCCCGTTATGCGATATTCATTGGGATAATTGTTGAGCCACATAATATATAAAAACAAGAAGTTAAGCCAAAATCGTGTGAGCTGAGTCAAGAGCCATATCTCTTAGGAAAATGAGGAGAAGTAAAAATGAAAAGACCGTATGTGATGAAGCAGGATGGAAAATATGAAATTAAGGTCCGTATTTGTGCGGGCATGCTCGACGGCAGCCAGTTTGCTGCCCTTAGAGAGATCGCTGACAATTTCGGCTCCGGCAAAATACATCTTACCGTACGGCAGGAGGTCTTGCTTTTTGACATTGAAGAGAGTCATGTTGACGAGGCATTAAAGAAGTTAGAGGAGGTTGGTCTTAGAGGAGGTTCTGCTGGCCCCAGGGTAAGGAATATCGTTTGTTGTGTGGGTGAGAGATGTAAGAACTGTGTCCAGAATGTCACAGGTCTGGCGGAGGATCTGGACAAAAAATATGGAGAACTGGAGTTGCCAGGGGCTGTGAAAATAGCGATAGGTGGTTGCCCCTTTCCATGTACCCGACCATATTTTAATGATATAGGTATCATAGGAAGGGCATATCCCATTGTAGATGTGGAGAAATGTGATGGTTGTGGTAAATGTGTAGAGTCCTGTCTTATGAACGCTATCACCTTGGATGAAAATATGAAGGCTGTCATTAATAGGAAGAAGTGCAAGATGTGTGGAAGGGGCATCAACACTTGCCCGATTTCTGCCATATATGCGGAAGAAAAGGGTTTTACTGTCCTGGTAGGTGGACGCGGTACTTGGCCTGCCTTTAAGGGGGAGACATTGGCTGAGATGTTAGAGCCTGAGGATGTGGTCCCACTCGTGGGGAAACTACTTGACTATTATAAGCAAAATGCACTTCCCCAAGAAAAGAGACTCAGACCCTTTGTAAAAAGGATAGGCATAGAAAAGATGAGGAAGGAAATATTGGGTACTGAGAAACCGGTAGGCCAAAGATGGAGAGAGGCCAAGCTATAAAATAATCGGTAACCGTTCACCGGCAATATTTGGTCCTTGCTGGCGCCCTCTGCCCGTCGGTGAACGGACAACAGTGAACTGTGAACGGCTACAATATGTGGCCCCATTTTATGCTCCCACCTTCACGGTTACGTAATACTGGTCATTGCCCCGTTGAACTACAAGGACTACGGATTCCTTGTGCCGGTATTTGATGGCGGCTCCTTTGAAGTCATCCACAGTTCTTAATACGACCTCGTTGATCTTGCGGATCACGTCACCAGGACGCACGCCCATACGATAAAGGTGGCAGCCCCGGCGAAGTTCCGTTACCATCACGCCGTCTCTTGAGGCGATCCCAAACTTCCGCCGCAAGACAGCGGAGATCTCCTTTACTCGGACACCAAGAAGCTCGTAGGCCAGCTCTTCGGCCAACACATCAGGGAATGTTATGGAGCGTAGGTTCCGAACATGAGCGCTCCCGTCTTTCCATACTGTCACCGGGATTACCTCTCCGGCGGAGAAATTTCTAATCAAGGCATGGTAGGACTCCTTGGAAACAACACGTTTTTTCCCCACGGCAGTGAGCACATCACCACTTTTGAGACCTGCCTCTTGGGCCGGGCTGTGCTCAGTCACATCCGATATGAGCACACCCCGCCCACCTGGAATCTTGAAGTAAAGGGCAAGTTTCGGATCAAGGTCCTGCACAAATAAGCCAAGCCAGGGGATGTGTATCTCGCCATATTTGATGAGATCTTCCATGACCCGCCTGGCTTTGTTGATCGGTATGGCAAAACCGATCCCCTGTGCCTTTGAATAGATGGCCGTATTGATACCGATGAGGTCGCCATTGATATTCAGGATGGGGCCTCCGCTGTTTCCGGGATTGATGGACGCGTCGGTCTGGATGAAATCACGATATGTCCGGTCTTTGGTCTGAACAGAGCGGTTCAAGGCGCTGATAACCCCTGTGGTCACGGTGTGAGAAAACCCGAATGGATTGCCAATGGCTATCACCGTCTCTCCGATCATTAGGTCGTCAGAATTGCCCATCTCGATAGCTGGCAGCGTGTCATCTGTCTCTATCTTCAGGACAGCCAAATCAAAATCCGGAGCTGCCCCAACGAGTTCAGCCTCAAACTCCCGCTCATCCTTAAGGACCACCTTGATCTTTGTGCTCCTGGCTATCACATGTTCATTGGTCAAAATATAGCCCCGCCGCCCGTCTATGATTACCCCGGAGCCAAGGCTATGCCCTTTATAATTTCGCTGATAATGAGGCTCAAAAAAATCCCTGAAAAATGAGTCGAAGAAGGGATCAAGACCAAAATCAAAGAATGGATTGGCCCGCCGCGTCAGTTCATATTCGCTGCTGATATTTACTACCGCAGGACTCACTTTTTTGACCGCTTTTACGACCGGGTTTTCTCGTGAATAAGGTGCGGACCAGGCATCCACTGAAAAAAAGATAAGTATGCCTAGTACCACATAGAACAGTGCTGTCAGATTCCGATAGTGACCGCGACAATGATCCATGAGAATAAATGCCTTTTTGGTAGGCGTCATGTTCTGCCCCTTGACAGAGCGTTTCTCAAATCGCTACAATTCTTTCCGTTCTATAGATATTCAGATAAATAATCTTGTATCCTTGCTACGGACAACGGATAATGGTGAACTGTGAACGGTTACTGAAAGTGATACCAGGCAAACAATGAATCGTCAATCTTTGGAAGAAATATTACCATTGGTGCGGCATCCGAGCCATTACCTGGGTTCTGAGATCAACGCGACCCAAAAAGACCCGGGCAAGGTGCGGCTCCGGGTTGCCCTGGCTTTTCCCGACCTTTACGAGGTGGGAATGTCTCACGTGGGTATTCAGATATTGTACCATGTCCTTAACTTGCGAGAGGACATCGCGGCCGAACGTGTCTTCGCTCCAGGCGTTGATCTTGAAGCCGAGCTGCGGGGTCGAAACACCCCATTGTGTTCCCTGGAGAGCCACACACCTCTTTCATATTTTGATCTCATTGGCTTTAGCCTCCTGTATGAACTTAATTTTACAAATATTTTGACCGTGTTAAACCTTGGTGGCATACCTCTTTATTCAAAAGATCGTGACAGCACACACCCTTTTGTCGTAGCGGGCGGTCCCTGTACGTTCAATCCGGAGCCTCTGGCCGATTTTTTCGATGCCATGGTCGTAGGGGATGGTGAGGAGGTCATCCTTGACCTGGCAGACACCTGGCTTGAATGGAAGGATGCCGGAGGCGACCGTCAACAACTCCTTCAAAGGTGGTCGGGGCTGCAAGGCGTTTATGTACCTTCTTTTTTTGAGTCGCGTACTGATCCAAAAGGACTCCAGGTCCTTACTCCTCGAATCTCCGGATACACTGCTGTGCGAAAGGCCCTGGTTTCCGATCTTAACTTGGTTTCTTATCCGGATAATCCTGTGATTGCCTTTGGCAACCCAATCCACGACCGCCTTAGCCTTGAGATCTGCCGGGGTTGTACGAGGGGGTGCCGATTCTGCCAGGCAGGCATGATCTATCGGCCTGTGCGAGAGCGCTCACCGGGCACAGTTATGGTCTTGGCAGATCAGGCGCTAGCCAGTACTGGCTACGAGGATATATCCCTGCTTTCGTTGAGCACAGGGGACTATACCGCTATCCAGGGCCTCGTGGAGCAGTTGATGAGCCGATGTGAGCCGGAAAAAGTTGCTGTCTCCCTTCCTTCCCTCCGGGTTGGGACGCTTACACAAGGGCTCATGGCCCAGATCAAGCGCGTGAGAAAAACAGGCTTTACTGTTGCCCCTGAGGCCGGAAGCCAACGACTCCGTGACGTGATCAACAAGAACATCACCGAGCCAGCCTTGACGGAGACGGTTCAAACTGCCTTTGAGCTCGGATGGCGGCTCATCAAGCTCTACTTCATGATAGGGCTTCCAACAGAGACGGAAGCTGATCTTGATGCCATTGTTGCGCTAGTGAGACGGCTCCAAAAGGTTCGTGTGCGAGGCGGTCGCCCCAACAGCATAACCGTTAGTGTTTCTACCTTCATACCAAAGCCCCACACACCGTTTCAGTGGTGTCCGCAGATTTCGCTCGCCGAGAGCAGAGAGAAGCTTTTTATGCTTCGAAGTAAGATAAAGGGTCGTGGCCTCCGTTTCAAGTGGCAAGCTCCTGAAATGAGTGTCCTTGAAGGGCTCTGGGCGAGAGGTGACAGACGGTTGAGCCGGTTGCTGGTCAAGGCATATGAAATGGGGTGCCGGTTTGACGGTTGGAGCGATCACTTTCAATACAATAAATGGCAAGAGGCTATGGAGACCTGCGGTGTTGATGTTGATTTTTATACAACCCGGGGCCGTGATTTGTCAGAACCCCTTCCATGGGATCACATAGATTCCGGAGTTTCCAATGCGTTCTTGAAGCAGGAGTGGGAAAAGGCCCTGGCAGGAAGCCAGACGTTGGATTGCCGACGTGGGGAGTGCAACCTGTGTGGGGTTTGTGACTTTGAAACCGTACGGCCTGTGACCTTTGAACCAGAGCCTGGTGTCAAGGTTCGTCATGATCGGCAAAGAATTTCAGACAGGCGCGTGTTTAAGAAGTTTCAGGTTTCCTACGCCAAGCGCGGCCTGGCCAGATATTTTGGCCACCTGGAGCTCGTGAAGATCTTTATGCGCGCATTCAGGCGCGCTAGCATCCCCTTGCGGTTTTCAGAGGGGTTTCACCCTGCGCCAAAAGTCTCCTTTGAAGCCGCCCTTCCGGTGGGCATTGAGAGCACAGAAGAGATTTTTCTCGTCGAAGTGCCGCCCTATATCAAAGCAGGATCCCTGGTTCAGCGTATCAATGAGCAACTTCCGGACGGCCTCAGAACAACGTCATGCACTGCAGTTTTCCATCAGATGCCAGCACAAAAATCCAAGATTTTCCGCTACACCGTTACCCTGAAAGACAGCGCTTTTTCTGAAACCCGGCTTGACCAATTCCTGAAAAGCACCACGTGGCCTTTTACGAAAACAAATAGAAAAGGGCATGTCAAAAGAATCGATCTGAGGCAGGTGGTTACGAGACTGCATCTGGTCTCTCCCAGCACGGCACAAATGACCTTGGATCTCGCTTCCGGGCCACAGGTCAGGTGCACGGAGGTCCTTGGTGAGGTCTTTGATCTCTCAGAGAGACCCTTGAAGCTTGCAACCATAATCAAGGAGCCTGACGATGGGGCATATTTAAGTGCCTAAAGTGAGCTAAAGTGAGCTAAAGTGCCTAAAGTTGCAAGACCAAAGACAAAAATCGGCTATTCATAATAATATCTTCAAGTCCTAAACTTTAGTGCACTTTAGACACTTTAGCTCACTTTAGGCACTTTCCTGTGGCAAAATCTCCAATCATGGCCGTGCTGAGGAAAATGTCCAGGAGCTGTTTAAGGATGCGGGCTGTGGCTCCCCAAATGATGTAGTCTTGATAGCAGAACTTGTATGGCGTGACTTTTTCACCTTCACAGGTCCAATTCGAGGCTTCTATGCGGTATTTTTCCGCCAGCGTTTGCAAAGGCACAAAGATCAACTCGCATATTTCGTCTGTATTGATTTTAAACTGATAAGGATAAGGAATCATTGCCACATAGGGAGTCACGACGAATCCGGTTGTCACCGTCGATATGTCGTCCAGCCTTCCTAGAATTGTTACATCGTGAGGGTGAAGGCCGATCTCTTCGGCTCCTTCCCGCAAGGCGGTGTGAAGCAGGTCTGAGTCATCCGGATCAACTCTGCCGCCCGGGAAAGAAATCTCGCCTTTGTGGTGCTCCACTTTGTCTGATCTTCTGGTAAAGAGAAGGTGATATTCTCCGTCCATTTCAAACAGAAGCACCAACACGGCACATGGCACCATCTCGGCATCCGTAATCCGCTTGCATTCCCTGGACGCCAGCTTTTTTGCGATTAGCGTTTCCATGGAGAACAACATATCTGATTTGTAACCGTTCACGGGTTCAAAGGTTCAGGGGTTCAGGGTTCCATCCTCGTCCAGAAGACTGTATTTGGGATGCGTATTTACGAGAAAAGCGTCAGCTTCGTCAAGCCTAATCCAAAATTTGGAGCCAAATTGGCAATTATTTGGGAAAATGAGCATTTTCAACGAGGACTTCGGGCCTTCAATGCCGTTTTTGTCCTTAACCCTGAATCCCGCTTTCATCGGGAAACCCTGAACCCGTGAACGGTTATGATAAATGAATGAACCAAATCGCTTTGACATTTTTTTCTTTTTGATACATAATTGCCCAGAATTAAACAGAATCAATATTATTTTGCTGTGTTACACAGAAAAGACTAAGACATTAAAGGAGAAACAAATGAAAAACAGGAAATGGATGTGGTGTTTGCCATTAGCGTTGCTGGCTTTTTTTGCCGTATCTCCGGTTGCTTATGGCGATCTCTACTGGGAGTCTGTGGTGGTAACCAAGGGTGTGCCCACTGGTATGCCCAAGAATTTGCCCAAGCAAGTACTCGATCAGTTCAACAAAACTGAGACCGTAAAAAATTATCTTACTTCCAATGCTTCGCGTACGGATACAAGTGATGGTATAATGATAATGGATCTTGATACCATGACCATGTACCAACTTAACACCACGGACAAGACCTATACAAAGGTGAACATGATGTCTCTAATGGACAATGAGATGGCAAGGGGGTTGATGAAAGGGATAACGCAAGACATGAAGATAACTCCCGCGAATGAAACAAAAAAGATTGCTGGCTATGGGTGTAAAAAGTATAATGTAACTATGATGGGCAGCACCAGCGAATATTGGCTGTCAAAAGATGTGGAGGGATACAAAGAATTCAGGGTCTTGGGCAAAAAAATGGAAAAGATGGTTGAGAACAACCCGGGATTGAAGCAAATGAGCGCGGCTGGCATGGCGGGTAATTTGGATGGGTTTCCGGTCCAAACTGTGATAAATGTAATGGGCATGACGACAACAACCACCTTGAAGAGCATTGTGGAAAAGGCCTTAAGCAAGGATCTGTTTATGATGCCTAACGACTACAAGTTACTGGAGTCGAGGATGCCTCACTGAAACTCTCTATGAGGCTTTCCGAGAATGGCTATTTTCCCCAATCTCTGCGTCAGGCTCAAATTATAATCCTCGAAATACTTCTATGTATTCCTGTGGTTATAATTTTCGCCTTCCTTGATCTCAAAAAAATATCTCATTCTCGGACAGCCTCATAGGACTGTGCAGTCCGGCAAGAATTCAATCAGGGGGGGGTAATATGAACGATAAGAAAAAGATACTTTTGATTGATGACGAAGAAGATTTCTGTTTCTTTGTAAAGGGTAATTTGGAGAATACAGGATTTGAGGTGCTAACTGCCAGTTCAGCTAAAGAGGGGATTGATTTGGCTGTAGCAAAAAAACCGGATGTAATCCTTCTGGATCTGGTCATGCCTGAAGTATCTGGGGGCGACGCTGCAGCAGTTCTATTTGACCACCCTGAAACAGAAAACATCCCGATTATTTTTGTAACGGCAATGCTTACCAAAAAAGAAACGGGAGAAAAGGGCCTTGCGAAAGTGGGAGGGCGCAATTTCATAGCCAAACCAGTCACTACAAATGAACTGGTATCGGCCATAAACACTGTATTGAGGTGAGAAACAAGGCATTGGCCAGTGCTTTTCCTTAGACCTGCTCACAGTATTTTCCCGCCATGGGGCGATGAGCCAAGCTATAGGCTTTAAGATAAAGATTTTGGGAAGGCTAGAGGGAGGAAGGCGTACTCGTCGTACGTTGACGACCGATAACGCATTCAAAATCTTTATCTTAAAGCCTATAACCAACTTGAATAATGTCAATCACACACTGCCGACCATTGACCAACAATTGCTATAGACTTTCACATATTTATTTTCACCGCGTTATCGGTCGTCGGCGTATTACAATACAGCCTCCTCCCTCTGGCCTTGTGAAATTTAATATGTGAAAGCCTATAGAAGACCTGAAACGTTGCATTGCTTTTCAAGGTCATTTCTGCCCTGGTTCTTGGTGTACGGTTGCCTGGTTGCATTGGTCTGTGCGGTCCCCGTTATACCTCGGAAGGTCACAAATTGCGCTTTTCTCGGTGAGTCATGAGCATCAAGAGCAAGGCGCGAAGGCGCGGAATAGCTGGCTATTGCAAGCCTGAGCAACACGGCTATTGATGTTCATGGCCGG
>JAUVJO010000067.1 GCA_030592345.1 Deltaproteobacteria bacterium | reverse complement strand
TGAAAAAGATACGTACAGCAATGGCCCATCGGGATAGTATTTATCGACTTTATAATGAGCTGATAGAGCTTGATGACACATACGTTGGTGGCAAAAAGCCTGGAAAAAGGGGGCGCGGTGCCACAGGTCAGCAGGAGACAATTATCGGGGTTTTTCTATGTTGTATTTTTTCATCTTACTGTAAAGAGTGCCACGGGCAATGTCCATCTCCATGGCTGCCTGCTTCAGGTTCCGGTCTGTTTCTGCCAGGACCTTACGTATCATGGTTGCTTCTGCAAGAGGGAGTGATCTGGTAGAGAGCCTGAGATCGAACTCCTTTTTTTGAGAGGTTGCCTTGATATCTTCAGGTAGGTCAGCCGGAATAATTTCCGTTCCTTTACAGAAAATTACGACGTCCTGGTGCCGCCAACACGCTGAAAGGTGCCTGTTTCAAGGACGCGCAACAGGGAGATCTGTGTCGGGATCGGGATATCTCCGATCTCGTCCAGGAAGATCGTCCCTTTGTCGGCAAGCTCAAAGTGCCCTTTTTTTGCGCTGTTGCCCCTGTAAAGGCCCCCTTCTCATGACCAAAGATCTCGCTGTTGATCAGTGTCTCGGTAAGTGCCGCACAGTTCACCTTAATTAAAGGCTCAGATCTTCTCGAGCTTCCGTAGTGGATTGACTCAGCGATCAGCTCCTTACCAGTGCCGGTCTCCCCGTTGATCAGAACCGTCGCATTGGTTTCAGCCACATCGATGATTTTTTGGAAGACATAAAACATCTTGGGATCTTTTCCGATAATATTCTCAAAGCGGTACTTTTTTCTGCGCTCATCTCCGAAAAAAATGTCTTTCCGTAAAATCGTTTTGTGGCCAGTGATTCTCTCAATCACCGTCCTGATCGTATCAAATTCAAAAGGCTTGAGGATATAGTCGTAGGCCCCTGCCTTCATGGCCTTCACGGCATCCTCTATCCTGCCGTAAGCGGTGACTATCACAACAAAAATATCAGGATGCCGCATTCTGATTCCCTCTAACAGCAGCAGGCCATCCATATTTGGCATCCTGACATCGGTTACGACAATATCTGCAGGAAAGGTTTCGAGTTTTTTCAACGCTTGTGTGCCGTCAGACGCGGTTTCGATCTCAAGCGCCTCGTTCATCAGGCCTTCACGAAAGAAAAACCGGACGGCCTCTTCATCATCAACAAAAAGCAATTTTATTTTGGAAGACATTGAAGGGGCCAATTGATGGTTTGATTTGCGTAAGGGGAATTTTGCTATTGGTACACCAAAGAAAGCTTGTCGTCAAGGAAGTGCCACACCTGGTACCTGTCACACAGCTTCGCTAACATATAAAGGTATTGACGTTTTTTAAGGGCAGCAACAGATGAATGGTTACGTAGTCATGATATATAGACTTTCACATATTAAAATTCACAGCGTTATCGGTCGTCGGCGTATTACAATACAGCCTCCTCCCTCTGGCCTTGTGAAATTGAATATGTGAAAGTCTATAGAGTTTCAGGCACTCTGGTATTGAGGAATTGAGGGATTCAAATTCCCCAATTCCTCAATACAATATGAGTCCTAATGCGCGGTCGCCTCTCCGGTGCCCCTTGGATAACGAATACTATCAACCATATCCTGGACTTCCTGTGGGGGGGGCGGCGTGAACTTTGAAATAACGAGTGCTAACATAAAGTTGATGAGCATACCAATCGTCCCTATGCCTTCTGCGCTTATTCCAAAAAACCACGGTTTTACGCCCATGAACTTTATCTGAATAATATAAAACGCGGTGAAAATGATACCGCTTGCCATTCCGACAATAGCACCCTCTTTTGTGGTCTTCTTGTTGAAGATACCAAGAATGATAATCGGGAAAAAACTCGAAGCCGCCAGCCCAAAGGCAAAGGCCACGACCTGGGCAACAAACCCTGGGGGGTGGATGCCGAAATATCCTGCAATGCAAACCGCAACACCGATCATGATGCGACCCAGAAGGAGGCGTTGTTTTTCAGTGGCCCTCGGGTTTATCAACCGGTAATACAGGTCGTGGGCGATAGACGAAGATATAACCAGGAGCAGGCCCGATGCCGTTGACAAGGCCGCAGCGAGTCCTCCTGCCGCCACCAATGCAACAACCCACGCAGGAAGATTGGCAATCTCCGGGTTTGCCAGCACTATGATGTCTCGATCAACATAGAGTTCGTTGGCGTTTTCGGTGGGCTTGTTGGAGAGAAGCCTCTGTCCGAATTCCCCAGCCTTATCGGTGAATTTCGGTTTTCCCACAAATGGCTTTCCTGCCCAGTACTCGATGATCCCGTCGTGGTTCTTGTCAACCCATGCGACAAGCCCTGTCCTTTCCCAGTTTTTAAACCATGTCGGGGCCAACTCGTATTGCTTGTCATTTAAGGTGTCGATCATGTTGTAGCGGGCAAAACCTGCGACCGACGGCGCAGTAGTGTACAATATGGCGATAAACATCAGGGCAAAACCTGCGCTCAGCCTTGCGGCCTTGACACTGGGAACGGTGTAGAAACGGATGATCACATGCGGAAGGCCGGCCGTGCCCACCATTAGAGCAAAGGTGATGCAAAGCACGTCTATCATCGACTTGTTGCCCGCGCCAAAGGCTGAGGTATATGACGCAAAACCAAGGTCCGTATTTAGCTTATCAAGTACGTCGAGAAGAAAGACCCCTGCGTCTGTCCCATGTGTTATGGTGCTGCCAAATCCTATTTGCGGGATAACGTGGCCTGTTATTTTGGATGAAATGGCAATAGCAGGGATCAAATAGGCAGTGATGAGGACGCAGTATTGGGCGACCTGTGTCCAGGTGATACCTTTCATCCCTCCGAGCACCGCATAGAGGAAAACGATTGCCATACCGATTAAGACGCCCGTGTTTACCTCAACTTCCAGAAAACGGCTAAAAACAATCCCCACGCCACGCATCTGGCCTGCCACGTATGTGAAAGAAACGAAGATGGCGCAAATAAGCGCAACGGTCCTTGCTGTATTGGAATAATACCGATCCCCCACAAAATCAGGTACCGTGTATTTCCCGAATTTCCTGAGGTAGGGTGCCAGAAGAAGGGCAAGGAGAACATATCCTCCTGTCCACCCCATCAGGTAGATACAGCCTGTGTATCCCATAAAAGAGATAAGGCCTGCCATGGAGATAAAGGACGCAGCACTCATCCAGTCTGCTCCAGTAGCCATACCATTGGCAAGGGCCGGCACGCTGGCCCCTGCCACATAGAAGCCTTTGGTGTCCTTAACCCTTGATGCCCAGGCAATGCCAATATAGATGCTAAAAGTGAGTCCAACCATTATGTAAGTCCATGCAAGAATCGACACTTTTTTCTCTCCTTTCCTATAGCTTATTAGATAATGTTTTTGGGCTAAATGAACGTATATCTCTTAGAGAATCTTTTCGAGTTTCCGGTTTAAGTCAAATCCCGCCAACGGCGGGACGGTTGAGTCCCGCTAAGAGCGGGATATCGGGATTCGTAGACCGGCTAAAGCGCGTTAGGAAGTGAGGACAAAGGCGTTAGGCAAAAGACTTTTGGCCTTACATCCTTAAGCCTTACATCCTGGTGCCTGTTGTTGCGCAACCGAATAACGTATAACGATAACCCCAAAATGTTTTTCTTAAACACTATAGATGCTGGGAACCCTTCTATTCATGAACATCATACTTCCGGTCCAGCTTTTTCATGTAAAAACAATAGACAAAAATCAGTACGACAAACACGTAAATCGAGCCCTGCTGGGCAAACCAGAAGCCGAGCGGGAACCCTCCAAGCCGTACCTGGTTGAGTTGTTCAACAAGAAGAATACCACAGACGTATGAAACCAGAGCCCAGATGCTCAGTAACACAAGCATCACTCTGAGGTTCTTTTTCCAGTACTCTGCCATTTTTTTCTTATCCATACCTGTTCCTCCTTTTATGATTTTTCCTTTGTTCCTCCCAACTACTTCACTTCCCCTATTCTCAGAAGGTCTTTAAGCCGGCTTATTCCTTCCTTATGGAGCAAACTTATCTGTCTTTGAAATATCAAGGCGGTGGCAAGTGCATCGCCGTACGCATCATGTCTGTCAGGCATCTTTATGTTGAATCTTTTGGCCAGGCCATCTAAAGGCACACTCTTTGTCCCTTCCATTGCGACCTTGCCGGGGTCTTCCATCTTCTCGATCCCCTTTGCCATCATTGCCGTGTCGAGAACCCTGTTCGCAAGGGTGATTCCGAAGCATTTTTTTAGTGCATGGTTCAGGAACCTCACATCAAAAGATGTATGATGTCCAACGAGTAGTCTTCCTTCACAGAACTCAAAGAAGCGAACAAGCACGTCTGACACTGGCGGCAGGTCCTTTAATTTACTCGGTGTCAGGCTATGAATCACTACCGATTCGTGAGGTATGTCACGTTCCGGTTCTATTAACTCATAGAAGCTTTTTGAGAGGTCCACGCGCCCATTCACGAAACCAAGCCCTGCTATGGACAGGAGGACATCCCCCTTTTCCGGTCTAAGGCCGGTGGCTTCCGTATCAAAAACCACAAATTCGATATCCTTGATAAGCTTTTTTGTGTCAAGATTCTTTACCTGTTCAAAAGAAAGCCTGAATACCTCCGGAACATCCGGAGACTGGAGTTTCTTCTCATAGGCCCTTTGCTTCAGGTGCTTTAAAAGCATACGTTGTGCTCGTCATATTGGTCGGGATGCCGTTTCCACGAAATCCTTTATCAGCCTAAAGCTCTCTGTCAGGAGCTTTTTTTCATCTGAAGAAAGTTGACGAGGATCCAAGAGCCAATCTACGGCCTTTTCCTCCTCCAATGCGCTTTGCAGGCTCATTCTTACCAACCACTGATATACTTCTTTAAGATCGCTAGCTTTTGCTGCACTTACGATACCTGCTTCTGAAAGGGCTGTGATGCGGTGTGACGTGCCGGGTGCCCTTATCCCATTTTCCAGGGCCAGGGCACGCACCGTGTCTACGAGGGGCATGAGGACATCATCCTTGAGGGCAAGGGTTTCCTTGTATCCTTCTGAAGCCACAACCTCGTCACCATAGAAACACACAGGTATGGCGGTTGCACGATGTTTTCCTTTTAGTCTTTCTATAAATTGAGGGCTGGCCTCTGCCAGCCCAAAGACATAATCTCTGAGCTTATCAACGTATTGCCGTTGCGCGCAAACGCCTCTAAAATCAAGCAGCCGCAGGGCCTTGGAGTCGAGGGGGGTGTTGCCTTCTATCAATTCAGAGAATAGGAGCCGCCACCCCGATTCGGGAAGACACAATACCTCTCCGTGCTCCGGATGCAATAGGGCACACGCTGCCAGCCCGTTTTTCACCTTGAGGGCAAGGGCACTAAAGTAGTCTTGTGTTTCGTTTTTCAAGTGTTTTTCCGGATCATTGTAAATGAATCCTTCAAGAAAATTTTCCCTCAGGAGCGTCTCTTTGCGGCCGGGTGTGCCAAACGTGATCCAGCAAAATCCCAATACAGGGGGCTCCTTGCCCTCTTTTCTCATCTCCTCGATCCCAATGACCGTGAGCCTTCTCGTCAAAGCGTCTCTGAAGGTGGTCATCAAGGCCCAGATGTCTGCTATTCTCCCGCCTTCCGCCAGCAGGGCTTGCTGGACAATGGACATGTCCCGCACGCACCTCTCTAGGCCGGCAAGGTCTTTTTCTTTGTCAATGCGCCCTACGACCGCTACAGGGTTCGCCCCCTGCAAGAGGATGAGGTCGTGCTGCGAAATCACACCGTAAAGGTCGTCCCCTTTTATGGCCACCATGTGGTGACAATGGTTTTCCACCATGCGGAGGGATGCTTCAAAGCATGAGCCGCTAAAATCCATAGTCATCAGGCTCTTGCTCATGATTTCAGAGGCGGCAACATATCCCCCCCTACCTCTTGCCAGCACCTTTTCTGTCAGGTCGTTTTTCGTCACGATCCCCAAAGGTTTTTCTTCTTTCATCACGATGACAGAACCGACACCTGTAAGACCCATGATCCTAGCAATATCGGACGTGCTGGTATTTGGTTCACAGCAAACCGGCTTTCTGTGCATAAGCGTACAAATGGCGGTTTTAAACTGTGAGGATCTCATTCGGTCCCGCATGAGCTGGGACGCAGCAGATTCTCTCCGGAGGTCGACATATTGAGATATCTGTATGGCCAAGGGGTCATTTATGGTCTTAAAATACCGCCTAAAGCCTTCAAAGCGTTCTTCAAGATCCAAGAACACCTCAGGCCTTACCAGGTAACAAATGGCGTCTTCTTTAACCTGAACCGTATGTTCGCATCGACCGGTCAATATGGTCTCGCTCCCAAAATGGTCTCCTTCTGAGACATACCTCAGGGTCTGTGTGTGTGTTTCATTCCGGATAAAGCAGTGTGCAATCCCTGAAAAGACCAAATACAAGAAAGGATCATCAGCTTTGCCGGGCGATAGTATGACTTCGCCTTCAGGGAAGTAATCAATCAGAATAGACCTGATCACGCCCTTTAAAGCCGGGTCAGGAAGATCTGAAAAGGGACGAACCCTTTTCAGAAAATCCAAGACTTTATCCAAAGGGAGTTCTGTCACAGACTGCTCGCTCCTTACTCATCCAGGGTGGAGAGATCGCCTTCCTGTAATCCTAGTTCTCGTGCCTTAAGGACACGGCGCATGATCTTGCCGCTTCTGGTCTTGGGGAGCTTGTCCTGAAATGTGATCCCGCGAATCACTACCAGGGGCCCCAGGACCTTTCGGACATGGGCCTTGAGTTCGTTTACGAGTTCGTCTTC
Organism: Deltaproteobacteria bacterium; assembly: GCA_030592345.1. Classification (GTDB taxonomy): domain Bacteria; phylum Desulfobacterota; class Desulfobacteria; order Desulfobacterales. The sequence goes on along the minus strand of JAUVJO010000067.1, from coordinate 4,466 downwards.
GTCCGCTTCAACGCTTTCCTTTAAGGTGACAAAGATCTTGGCCACCTCTCCGCGAACCGTGTCTGGCACACCGATGCACGCTGCTTCGGCCACATGTTTGTGGCTGACCACGGCGCTTTCCACCTCGGCAGTGCCAATCCTGTGCCCTGCAATCTTGAGCACGTCATCGGAGCGGCCCTGGAAAAAGAAATATCCGTCTTCGTCTTTGGTGGCAATGTCTCCTGCCAAATACACCCCGGGGATCTTGGTCCAGTAAACCTCTTTGTATTTATCAGGGTCCTTGTAAAGGGTGTTTAGCATGGCCGGCCAAGGCTCTTTAACGACCACATGCCCTCCCTTGCCGGGCTCCACTGATTCGCCATGGGCATCGACCACGTCCACATGAACACCGGGAAAGGGCTTGAAGGCTGAGCCTGGCTTCAACACGTTGGACGGTGTTGGGGCCACCATAAACATCCCTGTTTCGGTTTGCCACCACGTGTCCATGATCTGGCAGTCCTGGTTTCCTACGTTGTCATAATACCAGACCCACGCCTCGGGGTTGATCGGCTCGCCCACGGTGCCAAGGAGCCGCAACGTCGAAAGATCGCTCTTTTTGGGGTGCTGAGAGCCAAACCTCATGAGCATCCGGATCGTGGTTGGCGCTGTGTACAAGATATTGATCCCGTACTTTTCGATGATTTGCCACATCCGATCCGGCCCCGGAAACAACGGGTGCCCCTCGTACATAACCGTGGTGGTCCCCACGATAAGGGGGCCGTAGACAATGTAGCTGTGCCCGGTAATCCACCCTGGGTCAGCCGCGCACCAGAAGATATCGGTTTCTTTGATGTCAAACACCCATCTTAAGGTCCGATTGATGCCTACGCTGTAGCCGCCATGGCAATGGACTACCCCCTTGGGTATGCCGGTTGTTCCTGATGTGTATAGAATAAAAAGAGGATCATTGGCATCCATCTCCAGGGTCTCAAATTCTGCTCGCTCCCCATCCATCAAATCATGGAACCAGAGGTAACGGCCGTCACTCATATCGATATCTATGCCTGTCCGCCGGACCACCACCACGGTCTCCACCGTGGGGGCCGCGGTCATGGCATCGTCGACGACTTCTTTTAACTTGATCACTTTGCCGTTTCTATGAAACCCATCCACGGTCACTACAAGCCTTGCCTCGGCGTGGTTGACCCGCTCTCGAAGGGCCAGGGCGCTAAATCCCGCATAGACCACGCTATGTATGGCACCGATTTTGGCGCATCCGAGCATGGCAATGGCGATCTCGGGGATGTTCGGAAGGTATATCCCCACCCGGTCTCCTTTCTTGATGCCAAGGGAGTTCAAAACATTGGCAAATTTATTTGCAGACCGGTACAGATCATAGTAGGTCATACGCTCACGGGCACCGCTTTCGCTCTCATAGATAATGGCCACCTTGTTCTTGCGGTGGGTCTTTACGTGACGGTCCAGGGCGTTGTAGGCGATATTGGTCTTTGCACCTACAAACCACTTGAAAAACGGCGCATCAGAGCGGTCAAGCACCGTGTTCCATTTCTTGAACCAGTCGAGTTCGTAGGCAGCCTTTTCCCAGAACCCATCAAGATCGGATCGTCCCTCCTTGAGGGCGGCTTCATAATCGTTGGGGTTGAGGTTGGCGTCGATCACCAACTGGGGCAAGGGCCGAAACACGCGCCCCTCTTCCAACAGGGCCTCAGTGGTCTCTTTTTCTGATTGAGAGATTTCTTGGTCGGATTTGCCAGCAGACGTTTCCATAGACATCCTCCTTCTTTCTTCTGTTTTAGTCAGACCTATAATTTGTGCTTCAAATGATAAAGCAATCTCTATGCCAACGCGGCATGAACGAAGGCATTCATATTAACTGGATGCTATCTAACTGTATCTACACAATAACTTGAGCTGCTCCCCGTGTAAAAGGGTGGAAAGGCTAGAGTTGGTCAACAGGAAGCCGGGGCAATTCTCCCCGACAGGCCGGGGCAAATTGCCCCGGAGGGTGAAGGTTTACTGTTCCGGCAAAGATGGTATGCACAAAGCAGGCATCGGCCTCATCGTTCGCTTATTAAATTCGGCATCCTTCATAAGTCCGTTTACACTTTTCAAGAATGCGGGCGCTAAGAGATAAATTTTTTTGTTCGTACTTTTTGGTGTCAGGTGTCAGGACAGACTGAGGTTTGCGGCGTTCGCCTTGAGAACAGCACAGGTGTTCCCGCCGCGGCGGGATTCAGGTGTCAGGAAAGAGAAACGCAAAAACTGAAACCTGACACCCGGCATCTGGTTTCTGACACCTGACACCCGAAACCTAAAGTCTATCCCTATTAAGCGAATGATAAGTTAGAATTCGAGACTCATGCAAAGGCCATAAGACGTAGTTTCGTTTTCTGGTTCATATGCTTCACAGTAACCATTATGTCCTGGCATGTCCCAGCGTGCAGTATCTGACTGATCAATATGCCAATATGTTATGCGTGGCTCAACAGACAAGGCATAATCGTTGGCAAATTGCCTGCTAAACCGGAGGGAAAACTTCAGCCCATATCCTGAATTCTGTTCGAGTTCAGGTGTGAACCACACAGACCTGGTTTTAACTTTTCCGTCCCAGAAAAGGTCATATTCCAGACTCATCCCCCATGTCCAGTTATCCGACAAGGGGCTATAGGTTTTTAGGCCAATTGGAGAGTACCAGTATTCTATCTTTCTTTCAACGCCAGGGATAACGGCAGTGGCTGTAGTCGAACCCTCAATATGATCATTCCAATAACGATAACCAATACCCAAAAAAGGAGTCACTATATGGTTCTCTCTGAACACATAGTCGTAGCCGATCAGAGCCTGACATTCCACTTTCCAATCCACTGTGTCCACGTTTGCGGGAGTAGTTTTTTTATCCCCCCAGAAAGGGTCAAACTCGTGAGAGTGGCCGTCGTACCTGAGATCACCTGTATTGTATTCAAGATTGGCACTAATCATAATTTTGTTATGGTACGTATACCTCCCAACGACTCCGTACATGAAGCCGTCTATTTCCACATCTAAACTCTCTTCCTCGTAATCAAAGTAGTTAGCTCCAAGACCAACTTCAAAAGTGTGCTTAGGGACTATTGACGCAGCATCCTCTCCAAAAGCGAATGAAGATGAGAACACAAAACAAAGCCCGATAAATAAGCAAGTGCTCAAAATTTTTTTCATTGTATCACCCCTTACAGGTAAAAGGCCTGTTATTACAGTGGCCAGCATAAAGACTATCCTTGGTTAAAGGCTCACACCACATACTGACGACAGGCTCAAAATAGATAGTAGAGCCCTATACCTAATACTGTTCCTGTTGATGAGTCAAAATGAACGTCCACGTCCTTAAGGTCAGCAGAAGAAGCGACTCCAAAGCCGATCATCGGGATCGCGTACAAGTTGCGATATATACAAATATAGCTTGTAATCCCAAAGCTGTACACTTCATAGCTGTTGAGACTCTCCGACGATGTGTGCAAGGAGGCTTGAAAAGAAGCGTTTATGGTTGCCCTCTCGTTCAGTTCCTTTTCAGCACCGAATCTGACCTTATGGGTATCCGCCCTCCCATGATTGCTGATTGTGAGTTCGTAAGCCGCATAAGGCCGAAGGCCTTTGGCAACAGTAGTGCTTGCAGCGACAAACGGGCTTATATCAGTGGATCCTGTCCCCCCTTTGTCTTCTGATGCGCTGTCTAACTTAACATCGAGACCGGCCACAAGCGTGAAGGGCTTGTCTTTCTCACCAAACACTCGATACTTCGCACCTAATGAGATATCACCGAAACCGTCTCTTTTCTCATGCATTGTCTCAGGAGGGAGAGTATCGAATCGAGTCTCGGTCCTATCCGAGAATGCATAAGGGATCGAGACTCCCACCTCAAACCCGCGCCCGAGCCCGACACCAAGGGAATATTCCGATTTCGAGACATCGGTCTCCTGGCTTCCCGTTCCCAAAGAAGGGGGTTTACCACAAAAATGTACCGTTTGATGTTCATACATAAAAGACGCTTGAGCCTCCACTTGCTTTTGTGCAAGGACGTCGGTTATGAAGAGCTTTTCTTCTGCGTGAGAGGTAAGCGACATCATCAAAATCATAAAGACTATCCCGATAATTATCTTGTACATGAATGCTTTCCTCCTTTTTCGATTCCACTTGCCTGTGAACGCCTACCCGGAATCTGAGCGCAAAGGTCCACGTTATTGGTGAACCCCTTTTTGTCGTTTTTTCCCGAAGACAAAATCAGGATCAGTCTCCCTGGTATGACATCGCTGACAAGTTTGCTCTCCCGCCTGCTGATCGTACACATTATTCGGGTCCCTGGCATGCAAACCAGCCGGGCCATGGCACGCCTCACACTGAACATTTGCCATGTGCGGTGTAGAATCGAGAGAGACGAACCCACCATCTCTCATGCCGGTTACATGGCACGGAAGGCATTTGGGATCATA
>JAUVJO010000214.1 GCA_030592345.1 Deltaproteobacteria bacterium | reverse complement strand
CAGGCGTAAAGATAGATGCTATCGTAAAGCAGCTTATAGGCATCCGCTGCCCTTCTCCTTCATGGCAAGATGGCAAAATGGTTCTTTCCTGTCCTGATGCAATTGCACAGGTTTTGAAGAAATTGACCAATTCCGATTTTGTTGAGAGAGAAACCATGATGTGTGTCTGCCCGGAATGCGGCGGAATAATGTCTCATGAAGAAGGCTGCATAATTTGTCGTTCCTGCGGATTCACAAAATGCAGTTAACCAGCAGCGGCAAGCACCTTGTTGCGGAACGAAGATGCTTTTACCTAATTTGTGTCTGAACGAAAACCCCTGCCACATGATTTGTTGGGTTTCGCTCACTAAAATCATATTTTGGGAATTGCTTGATATTCGTAGGTTGGGTTGAGGTACGAAACCCAACCTACAAAAACCGGACTTTTCTTCAGACACTAATTTAATAGTATAGGAATTTCCATTTTTTAGTCAATCTTATTAATTAGTTAGAGACTATCAGTCTGCAATAATAGCTCTTAGCCGGTAAGCTTAACAGCTTAACAGCTCGCCCGAAGGGCGCTAATTCAAGCAGCATTATCTATTGAGGCAAATCCGGCTGGGCTTTTCGCAAACCTTGTTGCATCAAGATTTTGGCACATTTCTTCGCAAAAAATCGCTCAAATTAGTTTGTAATGAAATACCAAAAACATATCTTCCACTTCACATAGTTCGGTAACAATGCTTATTTCCCCTGTGACATCCAGTTTTTCAAGGTCAAGCCCTGCATCATTCGCATTTATTGTCGCCTTATTCAGCCCGCCATAGCTGTCGTTTTGAGGCATGGTGATCTGCGAAGAGGTAACGGGATCCTCATCGGAGTTAATGTAAGATAAAACCATGTGATAATCTTCCTCTTCCTCTTGAGTGCATTTGGTAAACACTTCAATCTTCATCACAACAATATCCCTGTCTTGTGCGAAGAAGGGGAATCGCTCCTTACCAATAGTGAAACTCAAAACTTGTTCCGCACCTTCAGTTGCAGGGTATAGGAATCTGTGCCACTCTGTCGGGAATTCATGCTTCATGCTGAACATGCGCATCAGTGGCTGGTCTGCCCGCTCAGAGCCGTACTTGATAAATTCTTTGATGTACTCGACGGCATTTTCCTTAAACAGGCCGGCATCCTCACGCGCTGTGTATTTGAGATGAAGTATCACGTCAGAAATTGTTGAATAATCAAACTGCCTGAGTTCTTTTTCCGTTGTAAGTTCTATCTGCCAGTCGCTGATGGCCCCTGCTCCCTCAAATGGCAGGTAGCGCTCGTCCCTGAAACTGAACTCGAACATACCGGCATCGTTTTGCCCTGTGCTGGCAGCAATGGAAGTTACCGGTACATTACTGGCGCGGAAGCGATCGTCATCAATCCACAGGCCTTCATCATTTTCGTGCTCATAATTGCTTTCACTGTTCATTGAGGTGTTAATCCGTGTGGTATTATTCAACATCCGCAGTGAACAGTTCACTGTTGTGTATGGCCCCGCAATGCATGGAATAGACAGGCTCACCGATTTAATTCTCCTGAAATAATGGCCCTGAAAGTCGAGGTCGAAGAGTTCTTCAGGCAGTGTCACGTAACATTTGCCGGTCTCCCTCAGTTCAATCAGCGCCAAAGGATTCAGCAGGACAAGCGAAACGCTCTTGGTCAGTTCTAGTTCCCGCCTGTTTTCTTCCAAATATGATTTTTCCAGTTGCCTCAGCGCAAGTTGCAGTTTTTCGCCTGAAACCAATCCCTGCATTGAATTATCCCAGTAGCCGTACTGGATGAAACTCGCCGTTTCCGTTCCCATTTCGTATTTGTATGCCTTTTCGGCTTTCTTGGCCATGTCGTAAGCCAGGTTATAGCTCTCCTTGTACACGGCAAAAAGCTGCTCTTTCATCCACTGGTATAACTCCTGGTTGGTGAATTTGTCTTTGAGGAAAAGCTCCACTTCCTTTGCGTTTTCTATCTGTTTCTCGTGATTTTCCAGCTCTTTTTCGGCCATCTGTATCCGAATATCTGCCGAAGTTATCTGCTTGTCGAGTTGGATGATTTCTTTCGCCGCGAGGTTGGCTTGCAGGGTCCAGTCCTGTTCCCTGCGGATGTAGGAAGCCATTTTAGCCGACTTTGTTGCGGCCATTGAGTTCATTTGACTGGAAGTAGCATAATTTTTTGCCATGATTTCGGCAATAAAGCTTAATTGACGACCACCAAAACCGGTTCCAGCGCCAACACCAATCGGTTTTATATCGGCGTCAAATTGGGGTATAAGCCCTAAAATACTGGCCAACATCTCCGCTATTGATTTTGCATACAAATCATCCGAGGCCCGTTGTGATAAATCAAGCTCGGTTTTTTCCCTCGGAATCAGCTTGACTCCACTCTTATCCTCCAATGATTCATCCACATCAGTCTTAATTTTTGTGATGCTCGTATCGACCGGCAACTGGCTGTCTGCTGTCAGTGTTGCCTCAATGGTTGGTTCTGGCGGAACGGTTGGATCCTTACCGAGAAGGTCAATGTAATGCTGCAACCGGAAGGACGCTGTTTCACGAGCCTTCAGCAGGTTTTCTTTATTGACTTTTGCATCCAGCACTCCTCGCTCCCTGATTGCTGTTACCAGCTCAAGCATATTGGTTTCATGGGATGCGCGCAGTCGGCTCAGTTCTTCCCCGTCTTTTTTCTCCAGTGTAGCGAGCAAAGCTGAACCGAGAGCTTTCACCTCCGAGCAGAATTCATTAACCTTTTGAATGAGATAGGTAAACCGATAGATGGGCGACGGGCTGCTAAGGTCGGCCAGAATGCTTCCCAGGCTCAGGCCCTGCGATATGGCCTGGATGAGCGCTTCCGGGCTTATTGGTGGGGCAAACAACGCCAGATTACGTTCCACACCGTCAAGGTCCTGGCAATGGCGGATTTTGAACAGCCTGTCGGCCACTGTATCCCAGTATTCGAGCAATTTGTCGTTTGCAGGTATGCAGAAGTACAGGGCCGAACCGATGCCCAGCAAGCTGGTTCCGGTAGAAGTAGAGCTCACGCTGACTTCACTGCTGTAGGGAAAAATATTTTCGAGTTCAACAAGAGCATTGGAAAAATCGTCCCATTTGTCTTGCAGGCTGTCGTATGACTCGGCTGCAATTGCCCCGCGTTTGGGTACGAATTCAGGATAAGGCCCCAGCACGTGGTTGGCAATCACATAAATCTGCAGCGCCTCGTTTACACTCTCCCTTGAAAACTGCCGGAACAGTGAATCGCCCCAGGCAATGAGGTTTTCCACATACTTGATGACCACGTGTTTCATGTAGGCCAGCGGCCGGTTGCTTGCCACAAGGTGAGGGTCGAAAGGATTATCGCGCCATTCAGATACAATACCAAAATACTCAGAATTGGAATTATAATCCGGACTTGACGGATCGGTTTCTTTATTTAGTTCCATGAAGAGCTCTTCCAGAGTTTTGGCAGGCGTGGTTTTGAAGGGCAGGACTTTCCAATAGCGCGAAATTTCGCTTTCCTCGGCTCCGGGCATCTCATCTGTTGTGGGATCAAAGATATAGTGGAACCATTTCATTGCCTCCTCGTATTTGCCGTTTTTACTCAGCCTGGTGGCGATATAGAGCGGGGCGTGGAAGAAAAGCTCCCAGTTGTAAAGGCTGTTGGCTCCGTACACGTCAAAACACACATTTTCTTTGTAATATGTTCGTTCATCGAAGTCCGAAGGTTTTTGAACCAAGCCCTGAATGAAATTTGGGTTGTAGGCATTCTCAAAAGTGGCACCTTCATCCGATTTAATGGCATCCTCATCCAGAGGATCTTCTGTATCACTTCCCATCAGACCAGGCATACCGCCTTGATTGAGCCTTGTGACATACTTGCTTGAAAAGGGGTGGTAGAAGCTGTGGAATTCCAAACCATTATCCTTATCCAGTCGCAAATATTGCCCATATGCCACGTCTTTGGTCACACCAAATGCTTCGTTAATATGCGCTATTTCCATGCCGTAATTTTTCGAAACGGATTTTCGGGCGCTCGTTACCCCTGCTGCTGTGTTGCCTGACATCGCACGGTTTACAGGTATATTGGCATTCCCCGAACCGGTAGAAGACATTATTACATGCTGATTCGTGCTGCGGCTCGCCATGTAGTAAGTTGGGTTCCTCCCGTTAATGCACGGGATTATCCCTTCCACCGGCATGTAATCATCCGGCCCGGGGTCGGGGATAACAAAAGGTATATATATTTCCGGGATGTAGGGTTTGTGAACTTCAGGGGATCTAACCCTGTCGATTATTCTGTTATCCACGGGACGCACAAAATATGTTCGATAGGCATCGCTGAAGAAAAATGGATGTTCCAACATATTTTCAGCGGATTGAACATTGTCGGAATGGAGCAATTGATGGGTTATGTAATTTTTGAGATACACATCATCCATCAGTTCTAACTGTGCTCTGTCTCTATCCCGCTTCATAAAATCCGAGTCGTAATCACTTTGCCAGCGGCTAGACGGAACGGCAGGATAATCAACTATAATCTTGGATTGTATATCAGATAGGATGAAATAAGCACAATCACAGTAATATTGCTCCTTCCACAGCACAATCTTCAGTTGTTGAGTAGAATGCTCTACAGTTGCCGTGAAAGATAAATCCCTTTCATCAATCTTATAGATTCCATTTGAATAAAACGCATTAAAGATTGCATACTCTTTAGACATCTGCTTCGGACTCCACTTTTCGTCCACATATTCACTCCATGCGAGTCGTATTTCCCAATACTTTTTTGGCTCCAATAACGACATTTTGTCACCGGAGACTTGCTCAACAGATTTATCACTGTTTCCCCCTGGCGCTTCCTGCACTTCCATGAATTCCGGCCAAAACAGGAAGAGTCTTTTCTTCCACACCACAGGAATCAGATGCACCCCGCTGTTATCACCGTCCTCCACGTTGCGTATATCCACCTGCACTTTTTCCCAGGCGCTCCATTTCATATCCTCGTTCCATGTGCGATAATAGAATTTGTAAGGCGCGTTGTGTGTGCGCGCGAAAACATGCAAATACTTCAGGTTGCCGTCTTCTTCATAGTTTTCCTGGTACATGCCGCACACTTCCAGGTTGGCAACTTCATTGAAGCTGGTGAGATAGTTGCGGAATCCCTGCTCAACGCTGCGCTCGGTAATGTCGTTTTGCACCAGGTATGATTCGAGCTCCTTGAAAAAATCGCTGCGGTCGTTGCGCCATTCGGGTTCGAGCCAGTTTTCGGGATAGAGGAATACTTTCCTGTTGGCTTCCCACACCCGGTAGTTCTTCATCCACTCCCAGCGGTCTTTGTCTATGGAGCCGGGTGAGACGCCCTTTTCCGAACCGTTTGACATATTGCTTTCCAGGTTCAGCAGGCAGCGGTTGACAAACATCTGAACCGCTGCATTGGCCTGTACAATCCGCGAAGAGTCCATGCAGGCGCCCATCTGCACATCGATGAGGAAGTATTCAAACAACCCGTCGGCATTCTCTACGCCTGCGTCTTGAATGGACGGCTGCATCAGCAAATAGCTGATAAGAGCCTGCTTCTGGTTTTCCCGGATTTTATCGCTCAAATCTCCGGCAAGGTTCAGCCAATCTTCCTCTTCGTATTTTGCTTTCACAGTATTCTTTATCAATTGAGCTGTACTGTGGAGCGTGTCAAAGTCTGTTTCTGCAGCGTCCCATTCGGCTATGGTTTGAGCCGAGATACCGGTTTTTGAAACGATTTGCATTACTTCATAAAGTCGGTTAAGCACTATTTCGTTTTTAAAATCATCAACAGAAAGTGTGAAATGTGTTGTTACCAGGTATTTGAGGCTTGCTTCATCCCATGCGGTTGCCAGGTATAGCATCTCTGTCAGTTCATCCAATTCATCCAATTCATCCAGTTCATTCAGTTCATTCAGTTCATCCAGTTCATCCACCGTGGGCAACGGGTCGAGTGTGTTGGCCAGGGCAAAAACTTCCGT
>JAUVJO010000430.1 GCA_030592345.1 Deltaproteobacteria bacterium | reverse complement strand
TTCGTTCTACGAGAGCCCCATGCAGAATAAGCCCCCCTGAATCGAACGATCTTAAGTACATGCCGTAAAGTGCAGTCCACATTTTTATAATATCAAGTTCGTGACTGCGGGCATGGTCAATTTCACAAACAATATCCGGTATTCGGCTATGTGTCCAGAGTTTGAGCGCTCCGAAATCCTCACCATTCCAGCCGTCACACGGGAGGTCTGCTTTTATCTTCGAAAATATGAGGGGATTCAGTTCATCACACCCATCTTTTTTTAAAGGCTTTTGGAGAAAGAACATCCTGGTACTGTTGCAGTTCATTTTTTGATCGTCAACACTCAGCCCGATAACACCGGCAAATTTTTTCACCCATGATCTTGTATCCGTTGTGGCTATAAAGGACCAGCAACTGCCGTTGCCCAGTTCCAGAACAAATCCCGTGTTGAATGTTTTACCCATTAAACTCAAATTGACTTCACTTTCCAGCTCCGGCCAGCCGTAAAGTAGAGACCTGAGCGGAATTAAAAGTATAACCGCTATGAATCACTGAAATTATATGGCCGCTCGAAGTAATGGGTTATCCAGCCAGGCTTCCAAGGCCGCAACCTTGCGCGGCAGATGCCCCCAATCGGCACTGCTTCGCGCTTGACCCATTCCTGCATTGTATTCCTCCTCCTCCTACACCCGACCCAAGGCTGCATTCGTTAGTAGCGGAAGCTCCGTATTTACAGTTGGTAGCTCCCTCAGCCTTGTCTTTCAGAGCGAAATCTATCAGGACAGGTTTTTCATAATTCATAGTTTTTCCTCCGTTTGTAAACGTGTCTCCGAGAAGAGACCCTTACTGCTTGCTTCATGGCAGTACCAGAAGGGCGCCCAGAGATTCTTGTTCAGGTAGTAATTCTGGGCAATACAGTTTCCAAGGCAGATTTCCTTCAAAAGGCATTTACCGCAAATACCCTCGAGACGATCAGGAAGCCCTTTACGAAGTTCCTGGAGTATGGGAGAGTTATTCCAGATATCGTCAAGGCGATCAATATCTGCATGTCCGAAGACAAGTTCAGGAACCGTCTCGCCGATACCGCACAGGGAGTATGAACCATCGGCAAGGACACCAAGAATGCCGAAAATACCGCATGTATCGCATCCGGCGCCGTTGTTTCCAAACATCTTTCCCAGGGGACGGAAAGCAGGTGGATGATCAAAGATAAGAGGCAAGTTTGTGGAAGCGGAGAGGGTATTTTCGACCCATTGCCCGAGTTCCACAAGTTCCTCTATGCCCAGAGTTTCCCCTGCTTCATGCATCTGTTTTCCCCTTGCTGTAGGCTGCAAAACATTAAACTTGACAGAACCTGCTCCCAGTGATTCTGATAGACGAACAACAGCCTCGACCTCGCCCGCGTTGCAACGCGCCACTGTCATGATGATCTGGGGTTTAATGCCGGCCTTTACGAGACTACCGATTCCCTCCAAGGTTTTCTCAAAGCATCCGGAAACACCGCGCATCCACTCGTGGATTTTCACATCCGCAGCATCGAGGCTTACCGATACAAAAGGATCATCACAAGACGTCATCATTCGAGCGAGTTCACCGGTGCACAGGACGCCGTTGGTCTCCACGATGAGCCTGAGCTTACTGGTGCGAACCTCTTCAAGGATTTCGCAGATTTGCGGGTGGAGCAAAGGTTCACCGCCAGTCAGCTTGACTGCTGATAACCCGAGTGGTTTGGCCTGCCCGATTATGGACTTAAAAAGTTCCGGAGAAAGACTGGGATAAGTCTTGTCGCCGTTCTGGTATTTCGGAGCAATCCAGCAATGACGACAGCGAAGATTACATCCCCTTGTCAGGTAAAAGTAAATCTGATTCAGGGAAAATTTTTGTTCTTCAT
>JAUVJO010000233.1 GCA_030592345.1 Deltaproteobacteria bacterium | reverse complement strand
GTTAGCACGCGAGGATAGAATCATGTCACCCTCAATTCAGGAAGCTAAGGCAGAGCACGAGGGCCGCCTCTTCGCTGTGCCAGGGGTAGTCTCGGTTGGAATAGGGAGAGACCCTGATGGCACATCCGTCATTATTGTTGGCCTGGATGGCCCGCGTCCACAGACTGTTAGACAACTGCCAAAGGTGCTGGAAGGTTATCCTGTGCGTGCGGAGATCATCGGTCCCGTAAAGGCGTATTGATGAAATGGTAATAGTTCACCGTTATTTTTTTGCAGCAGTTAGGAACGTGCGCGAGGATGTCTATGTTGCCAATGCATTAATTGACAAAAGTTTTTCGGGTTTTGTGATTGTAGATTTTGCTTTCAATTCTCCCGGTACAAGCTTGGATCTGCTTTATAGCAACCAAGGGACGAATGCTACACCGCCGGGCAGTATTATTGAAAGACCACAAGGCAGTGTAGTTATTCACAGACTCAGAGGAGGTACTACCGACGGTCCGGTTCGCGCACTTCCGTTTACCCTCAGGTCCATGGAGATACAGATCATTGGAAAAAAACGAAGTTAATGGTTGGTCATCAATGCCCAAGCATATATGACCGTCTCGGTGGCCAATGCCACCTGCCCTATTCGGGATACAAAATTTTGTCGATCCCACCGGTCATCAACAATCCTGCGCATTTTTCTATCCCCCTGATAATTACACGATGCAGCGTTCCAGGTGCATCTAACCTCGCTCGCCTCGGCATAACCCACTCCTCGACTCCTCGTCAAACACCAGAATATCAGCTTTTGTTCAAATAGTAAAATACGTCCCCCAGGGCTCCCAGTTTACCGGCCTAATGTTTGATAATGTTTTCAATAGCGTTAGGTTTGTTATTATCGTTGGGAACAATTTGAACCTTTTCAAGGTTGAGTTCGTCCCGATGAAATACGTTTCACTGTCACCAAGTGAATTTCATTGGATAAATAAACAGTGTTAATCCGTGAAATCCGTGTCTAAACATTTTCTTGACAATCCAGCGCTTCTGGTATACGATTTGTTTAAAACGTGTACAAAGGATGTTATGATCAATGGCTCAGATGGTGGCTGATAGTAGCGCACTCATTTTATTGGCAAAATGTAGTTTACTGGAAATTGTCTGTAACTTGTTTGACGTCATTGTGCCAAAAGCCGTGAACATCGAGGTGGCCTCAGAAGATCTGGTCAAAAATTATCCGGATGCCGCCTTGATTTCAGACCTGACGTCAAAAGGAGCAATAAAAGTTCAAAGCCCTGGCAGTAATAGAGTTATCCTGCCCATATCGCTTCACAAGGGGGAAGAAGATGCCTTGCTGTTGGCTATAAAGCTGGGAAGATCTCTGTTTGCCACAGATGACGGCAAGGCGATCAAGGCTGCAAGATTCTTTAAGGTCCCGTTTATCGTCACTCCTAAGATCGTCGTTGAGTTGTTTAGATTACAGAAAATATCATTCAAGAAGGCACGTGAGTCCCTTGAAAAGCTCGGCAAGATTGGAAGATATTCACCTGAGATCATTGCTGATGCGTTGGTCTCGCTAATGGAGGAAAAAAATGGCAAAACCAACAACCATAAGGATACCAGAAGACCTTTTAAATGAGATCGACCAATTTGTCCAAGAGTCGAAGTTGGATCGTTCGGCCTATTTGCGAGAAGTTCTACGGAAAGGATTCTCCCTCGACAAGCAAGACCGGTTATTGCTCAAATACGTCCGGAAAGAGTTGAGCCAAATGGAAGTTTGTAATGAACTGAAGTGGGACCCATGGGAATTCCTGACCCAATTGAAAACAAGAAACCTGTGCCTGAATCTCGAACTGGAAGACTGGTTGGACGCAGCAGAACTACCATCGTAATTCCTCTAATCCGCAATCTCTGAATTTGCACTCTCAGTTAGCAGCTTGCCTACTGCATTTCCATAGGCATATTTGCCAGCCTTGCCTGTATGGCACACTTCTTGCCGATTAGAGAGTCAAGTTTTTTCCAAGCACCCGCATCTATGGGGAAAATAAAGAATGGAGAAACGCTGTTATGGAACCGGCGCCCAATCCTGTTCACAAATCAGGCAACAGAAACATCTATTGCCCTTACTATGAAGAGTACCTCGATCATGCTGTTGAACACCGCTGGCAGTATTGGAATTGTTATGAGTGCCCTCACAAACTGAGACAAGAACCGACGAGCAGCATCCAAACTGTTCGCGACCCAAGCCCTTGCTATGAGTTGCCGTCGAAGCTCCACCAAGAAGCCATGTACGGATTATGACATCACCCTTTCCTATTATCGGTCGTGCCTAGCCTCTCCGGGTCCAGTCATTTATAAGGCAAACTCAATCAGGTAAGAGCAGATCTGTTACCATCACTCCATCGTTCCTTTCCCACGTGCGCAACCAGATGAATAAACGATTACAGTATCACTATTGGGGGATGGGGGAAGCTGAGCTGTCACGCAGCCTAAGCAGCAAGCAAGCTTGCTCTTGGGCCGACGTGCAGCTCAGCTTCCCCCAATATGAAGAAACGGACTGTTTAACGGGGGCGTTGCGCATTCAGGTTTCAAAGAGCTGTCAGGGGACAAGATGAGGGAAAAGGGCATCCGTTGACGGTTCAGGGTTACAACCTCTGAACCTCTGAACCCATGAACGGTTACTTGTATGATTTATGAGCCAGATCGTCCCAAAGAATCTCTGGTGGTCGACGGTTAAGGCAGAAATTCCTGAAATTTTTTTGACAGTACCAATAGCTTGTCTTGATAATAAGAGACGTTCTCATCAGGGCAGGTAGGATCATAATTGGATGCGAGCTTGCAATTTTCGTAAACACGTACTTTTTTCTTCTCCCCGGTCACATAATAGGAAACATGGTCTCCGACCCTGTAATCGCGGCCTGAGGCCAGGGCGAGCTCGTAATCTGCACCGCGATTGCGCTTCCTGGAGTGCAGCTTTTGCCGATAGGTTTCGAGAGAGTCCCTGAGGGTCTCTGTCTTGGCCAGCCAAGAGATGTCCATTTCGTGCCTTTGGAAAAGGAAAGGGCCCTTGATATCGGGCACTTGAAGAGGATAAAGTCTCCAATAGGGTACTACATTTACGCAGGGTCAGCCATGGGCCCCCTAGCAGCCCGGGTTGCACGACATCGAGGAAAGTACAAAAGCCGTCACTGGCACATTGATTATCTCACCCTGGAAGCTGACAGTCTTGTGTCCATCCAAGTGCGATCCCTTCAAAGGCTGGAGCGCAAGATTGCTCAGATGACACAGAAGCTTTTAGTCGTAATTTTCAGAGCTTTTACAGGAGGTCGCCTTGACGAGCCCTTTAGTGAGTGACCTCACGTGCCTGCACCGTCCCTCTTAGAGTCTAAACTTTTCAAAGTACTTTTCTTCCAATTTAATGCCGGCTTGCGTGAGACGTTGATAATCCATCTTCAACCTGGTGTTAGCGATGTTCCGGTTTGCTGCAGACACCTCAAGGGATTCAGATCCATAACCTCTCAGGTACGTCTTTGAAACTTTATACGATTTACCATCCACCTGAAAGGCAAAATCACCTGTAAGGAGATAGGCATCTATTTCCTCAGGATCACCTGCCTCTACAAGGACTTTTTGAATGATATCTTGTTTTGTCAGCACCACTTGCGCTTTGACCTCTTTCCCTTCCCTGACCAAAGATATGATGTCTTCAAGCCTGACTGGCACCTTTTTTTAATGTTTGCCATAAGAGCCTCCTTGCGAATTTTAAACAAAAAGGGTTATCATCTTCAAAGGAACTTCCTTTTTTTACAAATCCAATATACGGCAGAGGTGATTTGGCTGTCAAGCCTAAAAGGAATGGGTCATTCTACGTTTGACACCAATACTTCTCTGGTTAGGGGCAGCTATAGACTTTCACATATTAAATTTCACAAGGCCAGAGGGAGGAGGCTGTATTGTAATACGCCGACGACCGATAACGCGGTGAAATTAAATATGTGAAAGTCTATATGATGATGTTCTAGGTATCTCGTCCCCCTCTCGATGGGCCGCTGTCCTCGTTTAGTTCCGGCAACACTACGGGAAGAGCATCTTGATTGCCACTGCCTTTAATCGGATTATCTCGATTCAAAAGGAGAGTTTGCGTGGGGAAGGCAAATGGGATGGCCATGGATTCGAAGACAAGCTGGATATCGTGGAGAACCTGGTTCCCGTAAAACAGGGATTCGGCCCAGCCAGGGAGATTTACTTGAAACCAGACCCGCACGACTTTCGAGTAATGGTCCAGACGTTCCAGGTAGATCCAGCACATGTCCTGATTGACCTCCTGCTTGTTCATGACGAGTTCCCTGAGCCTTGCAATGAGATCCTGAATTCCTTGGGGCGTAATGTCATAGGGCACGTCCAGATCCCATTTGTACATAAACTTCGTTCTGCCGTAGTAGGTCTTGACCACACCCTTAACAAAGTCCGAGTTTGGAATGGATACCGTGGTCATATCTGAAAAAAGTTCCAGATAGGTCCTGAACGTGGAGATCCGTTTGACTGTACCGGCCCAATCGTTAAATATGATGAAATGGCCTTCATCAAATATTCCAGTGCTGTATATGTAGATTCTTCCTACAAGATTTCGCAGCGGCTCCTGGACGGCTACGACCAGGGCGATTCCGCCGATTCCCAGCGAGGCCCAGATGGCTTTGAGGTCCACGCCAAGGTTGGAAAGGATTGTCAGGATGGCAAGGAGTCCGAGGACCATCTTGGAGATTTCTCTTACCTGTTTTTTTATGCGACTTGCATTATTTATCTGCTCTTGCAGGTCGACGGGACTCTTTTGCCTGGCACGTTTGATGTATCCGGTGGCTACTACTTCTATGAGCCCCTGGATGAGACGGGTCAGGATGATGAAGAAGAGGACGAGGCCAAGGACGAGCAAGATCTTGTCCAACGAGAATGAGATGCTTTCGGCAAGTTTCAAGTGATTTTTTGCCACGGCAACGCCGAAGATAGGGATGAAATAGACCAAAGGAGAAAAGACGTGTTCCACAATGAGATCGTCCAGATCGGTTTTGGTTTTCCTGGTCCAGGAATGAATGTATTTTTTCAAAAAGCGATTAGCTAATACAGAAAACACAATGGCAGCAATGAGTATGGCTATGGAAATCAGATAGTCGTGTATCGTATTTCCAAAAATATTGATCTTAAGAAAATCCATGGTGCGTCTCCTTGATTACTTTCCCACTTTCCACTCTCTTCAGAATACGGCTGAGGCTGTCTCTGAGTTGCTTGACACCTACGTTTTCCATGTTTCCCCCTTTTCTTGTTATGTATATAATTCGTGGCAGATTATAGCCACATCTCCCGATTCTGTCAACTCACAACCACCTTTCCTGAACATTCTTTCCTTTATATCTTCCCTACACGCGGAAAATTATCAGATTATACTTTATCCTGACTGAAAATCAGCGCCACATCGTAGGCGTTCACAGGTTCAGAGTTTCGGTGAACCCTGAACCTGTGAACGCTTACGATTTTCTTTAACAACACAGTTTCTTGTTTTATCCTTATATCGGAATTCCAGTGCTTCAGCCCTGGCCTTGACATACAATTTTTTCGATTGTATTTAGATCT
>JAUVJO010000355.1 GCA_030592345.1 Deltaproteobacteria bacterium | reverse complement strand
TGTAAATGTGGTTTTACCAGCCTGCCTTGGCCCGGCAATAAAAACCATCTGTTTATACGAGGAAAGTCTTTTCCAGATGTTTTCGTATAATCTCCTTTTCATGGCTGACAATATAAGGCTATAACCCAATATTGTCAAGACAATATTGGGTTATAGTTGAATATTATCTATGCGGCCTCTGGCAGGACTGCGATGATGTGAAAAGTATGTATAGACTTTCACATATTAAATTTCACCGCGTTATCGGTCGTCGGCGTATAATAATACAGCCTCCTCCCTCTGGCCTTGTGAAATTTAATATGTGAAAGTCTATAGTACATCTGTTCTTGATTTATATTTTAGAAATAGCTTATGTTACATCAGATTAACCTTGAAAACTTTCGAGACGGCATCCAGTTCTGGAATCCAGGCGACGTGTTCGGTGACGATTCACGCCTGTTTGAACCGGGTGAAAAAGAAGTCCGCAATCCCGCCATTGCTATGGCCATACGTCGTATTGCCATGTGCGAACAGGCGGGTACGGGTATGCGCATGATGCGGGAGGAGTGGCAGAAGCTGGGCCATCCAGTTCCGACTCACAAAAACGACCGTTCATGGAAAGCCTTCGAGTTCTTTATCCCGGAGTTGGACAAGGAAGTGGACATGGCCTCTGACCTGATGAAGGCCATGTTCGGCCGAACCGACCAAGTCGAAGCCCATGAGGCCCATGTCACACCCCAAGTGACACCCCAAGGTGCACCCCAAGTCCTGCAATTGCTCTCCGTTTTGAAAGGTGCCAAGAATCGAGATACGCTGCAACGTGCCCTGGGATTAAAGGCCAGAAAGAATTTCCGCCTCTTGTACCTGGTTCCCGCTCTGGAAGCCGGCCTAATTGAAATGACGATCCCTGACAAACCACAAAGCAGCAAGCAGAAATATCGGCTAACGGACAAAGGGCGAAAGTTGATTCAAGATTGAAGGATTGGATATGACAAAGATCGAAAAGTTTGAAGACATAGAGGCATGGCAAAAGGCCAGAGAGTTGACCCGGGCGGTCTTCGTCTGCGGAGATGAAACAACGGTTTGAGGATTACCTGGATCAACTCACCAAGGGCAAGGAGCCAGGAAAAGTACGGATTGTATTGGAATAGGAACCGCGAATGGACACAAATGGACACGAATTAACAACTTTGACCGGCAAAAACATCACAAGGATTGTGATGTTTTGGATGATTTGAAGTTATGGAAGGCAGGGGCATTGACGAAGGCGATATGCCATATCGAGTGACGGCGCATTTGCTCGTAGTTTTGGCTTACAAGATCAGATTCGCCGTGCAGCGGTGTGATCATGTCGAATATCGTGAAAGGATGTGATTTTCGACGTATTCTGGTAACTTCTCAAAAAGTCCGGGTACGCTTGTGGTTATGGCAACAAGCCTCCGGGCAAGGAGAACCGCTGAACTTCGGCCTCCAATGCCTTAAAGTAGCTGGCTGGTTAGGTATCATATGGAATGGTCCCGCCACAGGCGGGATTCAGCGGTTCTCCTTGCCCTGCGTAGCAACATATTAGCGACTATCGGGAGATTACCCGGACTTTTTGAGAAGTTACGTATTCTGTGGAACGGCTTCTTGAAGGGGAACCACAAATGGACACAAACAAACACGAATTGACGCGGTCAGAAATACCCAAATCTTTTTTTCAGGATGTCCGGGGCATTCTTGCGGATGCCCGGCAAAGAGCCTATGCCGCCGTCAATTTCATTATGGTGAAAGCCTACTGGAAAATCGGCAGGCGCATTGTGAAAGAGGAACAGGGTGGCAAAGACAGGGCGGAATACGGCGCTTATCTCATCAAAGAACTGTCCAGGAATCTTGGCGAGGAGTTTGGGAGAGGGTTCTCAGTGGCCAATCTAAAGAATTTCAGGCAGTTTTACATGGCCTTTCCCGATTTTGAAAAAGGCTACGCACTGCGTAGCGAATTGACCTGGACCCACTACCGTCTCATCATGCGGCTGGAAAACGAAAAGGTCCGGGAGTGGTACATTGGCGAAGCCGCAACTCAGCGCTGGAGTACTCGCCAACTGGAACGAAATATCAACTCGTTTTATTATGAGCGGATATTATCAAGCGGAAAACAGGCCGATGTCAAGGCATCCTCTGCCCGCCCGATTCCTGATGATTTTATCAAAGATCCATACGTTCTGGAATTTCTGGGCATTCCAGAAATTGCCGATACGAATGAGCAACAAATTGAAACCGCGATTATCAATCATTTACAGCGATTTCTGCTTGAGTTGGGAAAAGGATTTTCATTCGTTGGACGACAATTCCGCATCAGTACCGAGACTTCCCATTTTTACATCGATTTGGCATTTTACAACTATCTGCTGAAATGCTTCGTGTTGATCGATCTGAAAACAACCAAGCTCACGCATCAGGATATTGGTCAAATGGACATGTATGTTCGCATGTTCGATGACTTGAAACGGATCGAAGGCGATAATCCCGCTATCGGCATCATCCTTTGCACATCGAAAGACGAAACCATTGTCCATTACTCCGTTCTGAATGAAAGCAAGCAACTCTTTGCATCCAAGTACATGCTCTATTTGCCCACTGAAGAAGAACTACGGCGAGAGCTGGAGCGGGAGCGACGGTTGATTGAAGAGAGACAGCAAGCGGGAGGCCAAGGTGACCAAGATAGTGAATAAGGTTTTTGCTATTCTGGTTATGGAAGCGGCAGAGTTCAGGTGAAAGAGAAAAAAAATGGCAAAACCTAAACAGACTTCAAGTTCTTCTGAAAAGCTTTTTTCCGATGATCAAAGAGATCTATTTGAGAAGTCCAATGAAGAGCAGCTTAAAGAAAATAAGAACAGCCCTGTGGAATGCTTCGGCATGACCTTCGAGAACGACGAAAAGCGCCGGGAGTATTTCCTGGAGAAGCTGCGCGAGAAGCTCGAGGAGCCGGAGTTTCGCAAGATCGGGGGATTCCCGATTGGCGAGGACGAGGACATCCTGACCTTGTCCGATCCTCCGTATTATACGGCCTGCCCGAATCCTTTCATTGAGGATTTCATCAAGTATTACGGCAAAACGTATGATCCCGAATCAAGCGGGATACCGTTTATAGATGGATAAGTAAAAGAAATATGCCTGGGCACAAGATCGGTCGCCTGTGGAAATTCCGGAAAGAAGAAGTCGACAAGTGGATGCAAAGCGGCGGTGGCGCAGAAGAGCACAGAGACGGTGCCAAGGAATGATGGGGAGAAGGATATGAGTGAGATGAATCTGTTCCGCATCAAAGGCGATACCGTTCAGGATCTCGAGGATGGACAAAATCGGGAAAGGCCGGAAATGATCAGGCGCCAGAATCAGAGGAGATGCTGCGCATGACATCATCCAGCTTAAAAGCATCCGGCATCCGGGACAACCACCATCGTGGAACGATAGGTGATTTTCTCAAAGAGAAGATCCTCCAAGGCTCAGATCTTTCATTCGTCTCCGCTTATTTCACGATTTACGCCTATGCTGCCCTGAAGGAACAACTCGACCGGATCAATCATCTTCGGTTCCTGTTCGGAGAACCACAATTCATTCAATCACTTGACCCTGACAAAACAGA
>JAUVJO010000305.1 GCA_030592345.1 Deltaproteobacteria bacterium | reverse complement strand
GGTGAGCAATGAGCATCAAGAGCAAGGCGCGAAGGCGCGGAATAGCAGGCTATTGCAAGCCTGAGCAACGCAGCTATTGGTGTTCATGGCCAGCGAAAAATCGTTATTTGTGGCCTTTCGAGGTATAAATATTTGGAAGCAACACGGACTAACCCATGGATATGCCTTTGCGGATTGGGATTTTGCACTATTCTTGCCCCCCGGTCGTTGGTGGCGTGGAAGAGATCGTGAGACAGCATGCCGCCATTTTTCGACGGAGGGGCCACTCGGTTTCGGTGCTGGCAGGGATGGGTGAGGTCTATACGGAGGATTTACCCGTACGTATAGAACCGATGCTGGGTTCCAGAAATACCCTGATCATGAAGGCCCACGAAGAATGCAAGAATGGGCATGAGGGTGCACTACAGCAACCCACAGACACTATTTATGGAATCCTGAAAGGTTGGTCTCATGGGCTTGATATCGTCCTCGCACATAACGTACTCCACATGCCGTTCAACCTGCCTCTTGCCCTGGCCTTGTGGCGTCTGGCGGCCGAAGGAAACGGCCCTGCTGTAGTGAGTTGGGCACACGATTCGCCCTATTTTCAACCGGGCCCGCCGAGATATCTGTTTAATCCTCCCTGGGTTGTCCTTCGCCGTTCCAATCAGAACATCCATTATGTGACGATTTCAGAATCCCGAAAAAAGATGTTTGAAAAATATTGTGAAGAGGCCGCCTGGAAGGTCATTCCGGATGGCATTGACCCGATATGCTTTTTCTATCTTGAGCCAAAGACCGTGAGCTTATGTGAGGAACTTGATCTTTTCAGCCGCGACATGGTGGTGGTACAGCCTTCCAGGATCACACCCCGAAAGAACCTGGAGCTTTCCATCCACATTATCCGAGGCCTCAAGCTTTTGGGCTACGACGTGCTTTTTATTGTGACAGGGGCTTACGATCCCCATGAAGAACGTGCCGTGGCCTACTACCGGAGGCTTAAATACTGGATTGAGGAACTCGGGCTCCAGGAGAACATTGCCATTTTGGCAGAATACAGGTTTCGCGACGGGAAAAGACTGATCCCTGACCGAATTTTTATCCGTGATCTTTATCTTGTCGCGGACATGCTCCTCATGACAAGCAAGGATGAAGGTTTTGGGTTGCCGCTGCTCGAGGCAGGCATGATCAAACTGCCGATTGCTTGCTCGGAAATCCCGGCGTTTACAGAGTTGGGCGAAGGTGTGTGCTTTTTTCGACTCGACGAACCGCCACTTGCCATTGCCGGGCGGATCATTGAGTATCTGGCTCGCACAAATACTCTGAAGATGTTCCGTAATGTGATGAGCAAATACGTTTGGGATGTCATCTGCAAAAAAGAGATTTTTCCGTATCTTTGCGAGATTTCCGGGCAGATATGAAGCGGATAAGAGACGAGATCGTCTGTCCTGAAAAAGCAAGAAACGATCCAACCCTCGGCCCAGTGGCTGTGATGGCTGCCATGGGAGATGACGTGGCCTTAATTCGGCAATGTATGGGCGTCAAGGGAAAACCTGCAAGCAGAATCCTGACCAGCAGATTGTACCAGGGGATGTGTGGCGATCAAGATATTGCTCTCGTTGGACCGATGATTGGTGCCCCCTACGCAGTCATGGTCCTGGAGAAGTTGATTATCCTCGGTGCCCAAAGGATAGTCTTTTTCGGATGGTGTGGATCCCTCCGGCAGGGTTTTCCGGTTGGAGACTTCCTGGTCCCTGATCGTGCAGTAAGTGAAGAAGGGACATCAGCGCATTATCCTGTCAGTGATCCATATCCAAGACCATCGGGTACTGTGCTCAAGGCGATTGAGGAAAGCCTTACGGAAGCCTCGATTCCTTTTCGCAGGGGTGCCGCGTGGTCAACAGATGCCCCCTATAGAGAGACCAAGGAGAAAGTCGTGTTTTTTCAAAAGCAAGGCGTGCTAGGCGTTGACATGGAACTTTCGGCGCTGTTTACCGTAGCGAGCTTTAGGGGAGTGGATATAGGGGCTTTGCTTGTAGTCTCAGATGAGCTTGGTTCACTGCACTGGAAGCCGGGGTATTCAAGTAGCAAGCTTAAGAGATCTCGCAAGGTGGCAGCAGAAGCAATCCCTGCAATATGCCGGAAAATGGCAAGTCCCGGAGAGAAAAGATGAATAATAATGTGAGCTAAAATAAAAGAAAGTGAGCTAAAGTTCCTAAAGTGAGCTAAAGTGAGCTAAAATTTGGGACTTGAAGATATTATTATGAAAAGCTGATCTTTGGTCCTTCAACTTTAGGCACTTTAGCTCACTTTAGTTCACTTTAGGCACTTCTAGTTAATGGAGTACATGCTATTGGACGAAGATGTCAAAAACAGGGTAGCAAAACTCAGGGAGGCCCTTCATTGGCACAATTATCTTTACTACGTGTTGGATGAGCCAGAGGTCTCTGATGCCCAATACGATCGTCTCATGCGGGAGCTCACTGACCTGGAGACGGCTTATCCGGAGTTGATTGAGCCTGACTCGCCCACGCAACGGGTGGGGGCACCGCCCCTTGAAAAATTTGAAACAGCGTCTCATACCGTTCCCATGCTCAGCCTGGAGAACGCCTTTGACGAAGAAGAAGTGCTCGCCTTTGATCAGAGGGTGCGGCGTTTCTTGGGCACTGATTCGCAGTTGCTTTACACAGGAGAGCCCAAATTGGATGGTGTGGCCGTGGAGCTAGTGTACCAAGATGGCCGTCTGACAGAGGCATCCACACGAGGCGACGGATACATTGGTGAGGTCGTTACCGCGAACGTCAGGACTATCAGGGCTGTTCCGCTGGTCCTTCTTGACACGGCTTCTGTGACAGTCCCCTCTCGCCTGGAAGTCAGAGGAGAGGTATTTATCCCCATTGAAGGCTTCGAGCAATTGAATAAGGAGCGCCTTGGCCAAGGCGAGCAAACCTTTGCCAATCCAAGAAACGCGGCCGCAGGCTCTCTAAGACAACTTGATTCCGGAATTACTGCCAAGCGTCCCTTGGACATATTTTGTTATGGGGTTGGCATGGTGACTGACCTTGAATTCGCCTCGCACAGGGAAACCCTTCAGGCCCTCAAAGCGTTGGGATTTCGGGTGAATCCTGACATTAAGCCGCAAACAGGCATTGAGGAGATCCTCGGCTATTACAAGGAGTTACTCGATAGGCGTCATGGATTCCGCTACGAGATAGATGGTATGGTGATCAAGGTGGATGACCTGGCCTTACAAAAAAGGCTGGGTGAGAAGTCCCGAAGCCCGAGATGGGCCCTGGCCTACAAATTTCCTGCCATTCAGGAGACATCCAGGGTGTTAAAGATCGAGGTCCAGGTAGGACGTACAGGGGCGCTAACCCCTGTAGCCCACCTGGAGCCTGTCTCTGTTGGAGGTGTGACCGTAAGTCGTGCCACCCTGCACAATGAGGATGAAATCAAAAAGAAAGACATACGAGTAGGTGACACCGTGCTGGTCCAGCGGGCCGGAGATGTGATTCCGGAAGTCGTCAAGACGATCACGACCAAACGCACCGGGGCTGAGAAGCCGTTTCAGATGCCTTGTGAATGCCCGGTATGCGGCTCAAAGGTGCTTCGCCTGGAAGGTGAAGCAGTGTGGCGTTGTATTAATGCCAACTGCCCTGCCCAGGTGAAGGAAAGCATCAAGCATTTTGCCTCCAAGGGGGCCTTTGATATTGATGGCCTGGGAGATAAGTTGGTGGGGCAACTTGTGGACAAAGGACTTCTAAGGTCCTATGCGGATCTGTTTGCTATGGATAACGCTAATGTAACTTGCCTTGAAAGGATGGCCGAAAAATCAGCCCAAAACCTGATGGACGCGATAGAGAAAAGCAAGCAAGTTACCTTGGCCCGATTTATCTATGCCCTTGGCATCCGCCATGTGGGTGAGCACATAGCGCGTGTTCTGGCCCGCAGGTTTAAGACATTGAGTGCATTGATCTCTGCAAATGCCGATGAGTTGATCGCCGTAGACGAGATTGGACCCCAGGTGTCGGAGAGCGTGAGAGCATTTTTTGACAGCCCGGAGAACAAGAGAAGCATTGAGCGGATGCTGGATGCCGGCGTGACAGTTGAAACCGAGGGGGCTTTGATGGATGAGCAGCCCCTGGCTGACAAGACATTCGTGCTTACAGGGGCTCTTGACTCCATGACGCGCTCTGAAGCCAAGGCCCGTATTGAGGCATTGGGTGGTAAGGTTAGCGTTTCCGTGAGCCGTAAGACGAATTATGTAGTGGCCGGAAATGATCCGGGATCCAAACTTGACAAGGCAAGAGATCTGGGCGTAAAAATTCTTGATGAAAGAGTATTCACGGAAATGAGCATGGGGCAAT
>JAUVJO010000254.1 GCA_030592345.1 Deltaproteobacteria bacterium | reverse complement strand
GGGGGAAGGGCGTATTTAAGAGTTGGGGGGAGACAACAACTTTTCCGCATCCTTCTGGAAGAAAGAAAGTGAGCTAAAGTGCATAAGGTGCCCTAAAGTTAAGGACTTGAAAAAACAATTTTATTATTGAAAGAAAGTGAGTCCCGCCTTTAGCGGGATTAAGCAGTGCGCCTCCGGGTCAACATATTAAAAATAGGCAGAATACCTTAACTTTAGGCACTTTAGCTCACTTTAGGCACTGAATGTACTCCACAAGTACGGGTAAAACCAAAATGCGCTCCGCCATAATTACCCTTATAGCTCTTCTCGTTATCGCCCTGTCACCCCTTGCGGCTTACCCGTCTTGGTCGTCTCGTGCTTCCTTGACAACTACAGAGGAAGAGACCCTGGGCGATGAGTTTGCGCAGCATCTCAGGAAGCGATTCACGTTTATCCAAGACCCTGGTATCGCGGACTATGTGGACAAGACAGGGCAACAAATTGTGCGCCAACACCACTCCCCGCCTTTTGAGTTCAGGTTTTACGTTGTCAAAGAGGATGTTTACAATGCCTTTGCCGGCCCTGGAGGGCATATTTACATTTACAGCGGCCTTCTTGCTGCTATGGAAAACGAGGAAGAGCTGGCCGGTATCCTGGCCCACGAGATTGCCCATGTTTTGTGCCGGCACATATCAAAACGGATAGAAAAGTCCACGCTGATTAGTTTGGCTACACTGGCCGGTATCCTGGCAGGGGCATTATTGGGTGGAGGAAGCCCGGAAGTGGCACAAGCTGTCATTACGGGTTCAGTTGCAGCCGGCCAGTCACTTGCTCTCAAATACAGCAGGGACGATGAGAGACAGGCAGATCAGGTTGGGCTGAAATATTTGACAAAGACCGGATACGGCGGGGAGGGGCTCCTGAGGATGTTACAGAAGATCCGAAGAAAACACTGGTTCGGATCCAACCAGATCCCTTCTTATATCACTACCCACCCGGCCATTGAGGAAAGGATGGCCTATCTTGATACCTGGATACAGGCCCATCCCGAATGGAGGCGTGCGACTGGGCCTAAAGACTCGGTAGCGTTTCACAAGATGCGAACCAAATTGATAGCCCAGTACTCGGATACCATGGCAGCACAGAACTTCTTTGATGCCCAACTCAGGAAAGATCCTGACGATTTCCTCGGATATTACGGCAGGGGGCTTCTTCTCGGCCGAGAGGGAAGAAAAAAGGAGGCTGTGGAAAGCCTGAAAAGGGCCGTCGAGTTGCGTCCTCTGGATGAAGATATACTCAGGGATCTTGGTAAGACCTATTTCCGGATCGGAGACTATGCCAAGGCCCTGAAGACACTGACGCAAGTCGTAGCCTCCGACCCAACAGACCCTGAGGGATACTTTTTCTTGGGCCGATCACAGATAGAGACAGGCGAATTCAAGAGAGCTCTGGAGACCTTCAATGGCCTGATGAAGACGAATCCGGGGTATTTGCCCGGGATGTATTATCTGGGAGAAACCTATGGGAAGCTGGGCCACCTGGCAGAGGCTCACTACCATCGTGGTATGTATTACAAAGAAAAAGGGTCGCTCACGAGGGCCAGGTTTCATCTCAAACGCGCCCTAAAGCTGTTTGCCAAAGACCCGGAAAGACAACAGGCGATCAAAGAAGCCCTCAAGGGGCTGGATGGGCAGGAACAGCTTCATCATAGTGGGAAAAGTGCATCGTAAAGGTCCCTCGCCCTTGCGTGGCTGAGCGCAAGGCAGTTGAATAGCCAAACATCCTGGACAACGGGACAATGGTTCCTATGGCCCGCATTTCTCCCCTTGGCTCCAAATTCTCGACCCTGCCACCGCGGGCACTGATATCTCCGATAGCGTCCCCTACAAAGGCTTCCGGTACCAGGATCTCCACAGCCATGATTGGCTCCAGGAGCTTGGGGCTTCCTCTCTGAAGGCCCTCCTTGCAGGCCATGGATGCAGCTACCTTGAAAGCAAGATTGCTCGCGTCAGACTCTTTGTATGTGGCACCCACAAGGACAACAGCCACATCAACGGTCGGATATCCAAGAATAACGCCACTTTCCATGGACTCCATTACGCCTTGTTCTACGGCTGAAACAAGTTCCAGTGGCAACACTTCCTCGGACAAGGTGTTCGTGAAGTAATTCCCCGTACCACGATCCCGAGGGGAGAGTTCCAGCGAGACCTGACCGAAATGCCTGGCTCCGCCAATTTCCTTGTCGAAAATTGTTGCAGCTTCTGCATACTGCTTGATAGTTTCCTTGTAAACAACTTGAGGTTTTCCCACGTTTACTAGCGTGCGAAACTCGCGCTTCAAACGACTTACCAGGATCTCCAGGTGAAGCTCGCCCATGCCCGAGATAATCGTTTGACCTGTGTCCTCATCGTATTTTACCTGAAAGGTGGGGTCTTCGGCTTCAAGCTTGGCAAGGGCCTGACCGATCTTTTCCTGATCGCCGTGCGTCTTTGGCTCCACGGCCACGGAAATCACGGGCTCGTAAGCCTCGATTGGTTCAAGGACTATAGGATTAGAGAAATCACACAGGGTGTCGCCCGTGCTGGATGCCTTCAGCCCTATGATACCAACGATGTTTCCTGCTCGCGCCTCACTTACTCTCTGCCGTTTGTTGGCATGCATGGCAAGGACTCGGGCCAACTTTTCTTTAGTCTTTTTTGCAGGGTTGAGGACTTCCTCACCGGCAGTCAGCCGGCCTGAATAGACGCGCGCGTAGCTTAATTTGCGCCCCTCGTCCATCAGCACCTTAAATACCAGGGCAACCAAGGGGGCGTTGTCAGAGCAAGGGGCCCTTTTGACCTCTCCTGTTTGAGGGTCCATTCCTTCCACGGGCGGGATATCCACTGGGCTCGGGAGGAAATCGATGATCCCGTCCAGAAGGGGTTGAATACCCTTATTCCTTAGGGCTGCGCCGCAAAATACAGGGACCATGTGCAGGTCAATCGTGGCTTTTCTGATGCTCGGTACAAGCATATCGGCAGTTATAGGCGTTTCCGCCAGATATGCCTCCATGATCTTATCATCAGATTCGGCTACTGTCTCTAAAAGGTTATTGCGATGTTCTTGCGCCGTATCCGCCAAACCTTCCGGTATGTCAGTGACCTCGAAAGTCTCCCCCAGGGTTTCCTCTTCCCAGACGAGCTGTTTCATATTCACCAGATCGATCACCCCTTGAAATGACTCTTCACTTCCCACTGGTATCTGCATCACGAGTGGGCTAGCCCCCAAACGGTCCCGCATCATCCTGATTGTTCCAAAAAAATCAGCTCCAACGCGATCCAGCTTATTCACAAAAGCGATTTTGGGTACGCGGTACTTGTCTGCCTGGTGCCACACTGTCTCTGATTGGGGCTGGACACCCCCCACTGCACAAAACACACCTATTGCTCCGTCCAGCACCCTGAGAGAGCGCTCCACCTCGATGGTAAAATCAACATGCCCGGGCGTGTCGATGATGTGGATCTCGCTGTCCCTCCAGTGGCAGGTCGTCACTGCCGAGGTGATGGTGATCCCACGCTCTTGCTCGTCAGGCATCCAGTCCATGACTGCCTCACCGTGGTGAACCTCACCCATCTTGTATGAGCGTCCTGTGTAATACAGTATACGCTCCGTGATGGTGGTCTTACCGGCGTCAATATGGGCAATGATGCCGATATTGCGCATCTTGCTGGCGGGAAATGGTTTTTCCATCATTAGTTACCTGGAAGGGACTAGTTACAGAAATCTGGAAACCCAAAAAAATCGGTGTTGCAACCTTGTTTGTGTGTATTAGTCATTCGGTTGCGTCCCGCTGCAAGCGGGATTTGCGGCTTGCGCCTTGAGAACAGTACGTCTGTCGTCGGTCGGTTGCGTTGACCTATAAGCGTTTTGATAAGCAACCGGATCGTGAAAAGCTTTTATTGGCTGTGCGAATTTATCCTTAACCGCTCTACGAATACCGATTACCGATTCGAGCTGCGCAACCGTCCCGCCGTTGGCGGGATTTGACCCAACCGAAATGCCGCCCCGCTTCGCCAACGATTAAAGGATCTACCAATCCAAAATCGTGAGTCTCCAAATCTGTGTGTTATCTAATCATCAGCATGTTGGGCCGGAAAGGAAATCGGATATCTATATGACCGGCCAGAGTTTTCGCCTCACGGCCCTCGATAAGGATTTTTACGGCCTCGATCTCAGGAATATTGAGGGCGAGCGTGTTTACCACGGAAAATATTGTCAGTAGCTCCGAGAAAACCCCTCCGGGGTGGTTCTCAGTGATTGCCCTGCTAAAATCAATATAGCAAACGCGATTTTCTGTTACATAGACGGCCAGGGCCTTTGTTCCTGATGGAATAGTCGGAGCGAGCCGACCTTTCGGCCCCTCAATGAGCGCATCTATGATATTGCTCGCACGCTGAACAACAGTGTCGCCTAAGCCAAGCGGGCAGTATTCCGAGGTAAGAAACGTGTGATCAACATCGGAAAAATACAGGTGTGCCCTCGCCTTGGCCGGCTTTGGGAGGTACCTGCGGGGCCCCGCGTCTGTGTCTATCTCCGCTTCTGCCAGCCCAAAACCCTTGTAACCGTAGGCAAGCAAGCCCGCGGTGGCGATACAAAGAGCCAGAACCGCTATCATTACACCGTAACGTCGTATTGTCACGTTTTCCTCACAGCCTGTAGAACCAGGAGGCTGTCCGAGAATGAGATATTTTTTTCAAGATCAAGGAAGGCGAAAATTATAACCATAGGAATACATTGAAGTATTTCGAGTCCCGCT
The DNA here is from genome assembly GCA_030592345.1 of Deltaproteobacteria bacterium. Taxonomy (GTDB): domain Bacteria; phylum Desulfobacterota; class Desulfobacteria; order Desulfobacterales. The sequence continues at coordinate 357 of JAUVJO010000254.1, read as the reverse complement.
AAGGCGGGATGAGCCTGACGCAGAGATTGGGAAAAATAGCCATTCTCGCACAGCCTCCTAGATAAACCAAAGACTTGTACGCAATCATGGCTTCTATGTCAAGGAGAAGGGAGCGTATTGTTTTGTCTTGAGTGCAGCCTTGGCCGTATGGTATGCAAGTATATGTGGTAGGCGTTTACAGGTTCAAAGTTCACCGTTCAGGGTTACCAAAATGTTTTTTGGTTTGACGCTATACCTCGGAAGGTCACAAATTGCGCTTTTCTCGGTGAGTCATGAGCATCAAGAGCAAGGCGCGAAGGCGCGGAATAGCTGGCTATTGCAAGCCTGAGCAACGCTGCTATTGATGTTCATGGCCGG
>JAUVJO010000074.1 GCA_030592345.1 Deltaproteobacteria bacterium | reverse complement strand
CTGCCTGGACCCGTGACCGATATCGCAGACGAGGAGGGCTCATCCCTGTCGCCGGTTGAAGTCATCCATGCGACTTTTTCACCGGATGTGTTAAGAGGTGGCGAGTCAGCCCGACTCTCCATAGAGGTTGGAGAGATTACCGCAACGGTACAAGATATCAGGGCTTTTGTCCTCGATAATGAGATTAAGCTTAGCAGGCAGCACGGGAAGTGCTTCTCCGGAACCATTACGGCACCTGCTGTTGAAGGGACTTATCCACTGAAGATTTATGTAACGGATCGGTGGAACCGGCTGTTCAGTGTGGATGCAATGGCCAGCCTGACGGTCCACAACACGGCTCCGGAGATTGCGGTTTTGTTTCGCCAAAGGCTTATTTCACCTAACAATGATGGCATCAATGATACCGTTGTGTGTTTCCCTGAAGTCTTGAAGGCAAATACCTTGCTGCATGGCTGGGATGTTGAGATTACAAATGGAGATGGAAAGGTTGTCCGATCAGAAGACGGCACAGGTGCTTTGCCTGAGAGTTTTATCTGGCGGGGCGAGAATGATCAGAAAAAAACAGTTGAAGACGGGATCTATTTCTATCAACTGGTTGTAGAGGATGCTGCCGGCAACAGGACGGCCACGGCAAAAGAGGAGATCGTGGTTGATACGACACCGCCTGAGGTGGACGTTGCCGTGGGCGGGGAGAGCCAAGCAGGCATCATCCTGGCACTGAAGGCCAATGACATGAGCGAAATAGACTACTGGGAACTCGTTCTCTACGACGACACAGGCGCAGAGGCGGCAAGCTTTGGGGGCAACGGGGATATCCCGGAAACCTTGACATATGTGGCAAACAGAAATCAAAATGGACCCGAACAAGAAGAAAGCATCTTTTCCTGTTCGCTTGAAGTAAGAGATATTGCTGGAAATCGGTTAGAGGTGAAAAAACAACCCTTGAAACGGCCCGAGACTGAAGGAATTGAGGCAGAGCCGGCAGAGGAAAGTCGGAAGGTTTGGGTTGAAGATTTTTGATCGCATAGGGCTCGCAAGATACTTGGCCATATTGAGTCTCGGATTGGGTGCGGCCTTGTGCTCTTTGGCCTTTTCTCAAGAATGTGAACCTGTAAGAGACTGTCTGCTTTGCCATGACCGGGTCTACGAGAATGGGGTCTCCAACTCCTATCTACATCCGCCATTTGAAAGAAAGCAGTGCGGAAAATGTCATCTCAAACAGGAGCTTGTAACAAAGAGAAGCGATTCTTTCAAGAGAGAGATCGCGGAGCCCGTGGTCTTGAGATATCCGGAATGTCTTGCCGAACATACTATTGTGATTAAGGGGTTTGTTCCCCTGGCCACCTACGATATGAGTGTCGTCTTTAAAGACCTGTCAGGGAATAGGGTGAGAAAGGAATTTACAGGGCTCGTTCCGGCAGGCGTACGGAATGTGAAATTGGATGATAGAAGGCAACCGAACATATCCGAGGTCAAGGCTGGTCCCATCGTAAAAGGGATATTCCTTGAAACCAGCATAACGTGGGAGACCGACGAACCAACGACGTCGTGCGTGGAATACGGGGCCTCTGATCGATACGGCTTACAGACGCCTGAAGATCATTGTCTGGTGAGGCACCACCACATCAATATCTATGACCTGGAGAAGGGAAAGGATTACCACTTTCGGGTGAGGTCCCAGGATATTTTTGGCAACGAAGATGTCTCTGAGGATTTGGTGTTTGACACAGGCAGAATATCGCCTGCTCCTGATATTGAAGAGAAAGGGGCTGGCCAAGGGGATAATCGAGGTTTGCAAGTAAAGAAGGCACAGACCTTTGTCCTGAATTCTGATCTTGGCTTGTATCTTGAGACTACAAAGCCTGCCAGTGTAACCGTTGAATACCTGAAAGTAGAGGAACCTGCAGAAGCGAAAGAGCCGCAGATTCAGGGAGCAAGAGCCGTCAACGACAGCCGTGAAGGATTGCGAAGCGGCAAGGAGTTGACCATTGATGTCTGTTGCGCGTGCCACCCCCCGGAAGTTCTGGGTATATCCCACCCCGTGGGCGTGAAGCCAAGAAGGAGGACAAAGATCCCTGATGACTTGCCCACCCTGGAAGGCGGTGTTGTCACGTGCATTACCTGCCATGATGCTCATGGCAGCAGTCTGCGATATTTTGATCGAAAGGACCTGTCAAAAGATACTTGTACCTGCTGCCATGAGGGATACTAGGTGTTATGTGAAAATGCCTAAAGTGAACTAAAGTGAGCTAAAGTGCCTAAAGTTAAAAAGGACTCAGGGATTCAGCAATTGAGGAATTCAGGAATTGGGGAATTAGACTTCCTTCAATTCGCAATTCCTAAATTTCCACAACTTTAGCTCACTTTAGACACTTTAGGCACTTTAGCTCACTTCAACCAGGAGGTATCATGTCAACCGAGAGGCGTTACAAGCGCAAGAGGTTTTTCAACTATTCCATTAAGACGGGGTTGCAGTTGCGGATGTTGATTAAGATCTGGATCATTATCCTCGCCTCGTTGCTTTTGACTGGTATTATCTTTTACTTCTACAGTGATATTAATGTTGGCAAATCCTACCGCTTGTTTCACGTTAAGGCGAACAATTTCTTGGACTTTCTCCTTCCTGTGCTCCTTACCGGCTTTTTTGCGAGCCTGATTCTGGGGGTTGTTGCAGCCCTCTTCTTTCCGCACGCTGTCGCCGGACCCATTTATCGAATAGAAAAGGAAATCATTGAAATCGGAAAGGGAAGGCTAAACAAGGAGGTGATAGTACGCAAAGGGGATGAAGTCAAAGACCTTGCGGATTCGGTAAATGTGATGATCGAAGAATTGAGAAATAGGATTAAGAGAATAAGTGATATTTCAGGGCATATAGGAGAACTCATTGAACATGCCAAAGTCGAAGGTCATGAGGAGAGTCTTAAGAAGATCAATGCGGAAAACAGTAACCTTCAGCAGGCAATCAGAGAGTTCAAATTATAGCTCCTTTATGTTTGTGTTGTAGGCTTTAAGATAATGATTTTGGGAAGGCTAGAGGGAGGAAGGCGTACTCGTCGTACGTTGACGACCGATAACGCATCCAAAATCTTTATCTTAAAGCCTATAGACAGGATCGACGGGATTTGAAGGGTTTCTTGGGGTTGGGCCGATTGAGATGGGCTACGGGCCATATAACAGATCTGTTTTTGTCATAATTATGCTTGCTTTCGCAGCACTGCTTTCGGCTTGCCCCCTTTCCATGCCCGATGCTTACGTTAGAGAGGACTATGATGCGTCAATAATCCGGAAGATTGCAGTTTTTCCTTTTCATAACCGTACAAAGGCTCGTGAGGCGAGCAAAGTCGTAACTGCCGCCTTTATGGAAAGACTGGTGGAAGAGGGAAGATTTCAGGTGGAATTTCCGGGCAACATCACGAGCTTTCTTGTCAGTGAGCGGATTATTGTGAGGACTGGGCTCGATCTTGATGCCATAAAGCTTATGGGCAAAAGATTGGGGGTTGATGTCGTTATCTTGGGCGAAGTAGATGAATTCGTGGGTTCGGGCGAAAAGAAGAGAGATGTCATCCCCGTGGTTTCCATCAGTGCGAGGATGGTGGATACCAGAACCGGCAAAGTCTTATGGATGACTCAATTGAGAAGAACAGGCGACGACTACATAACGGTTCTCGATTTCGGCAAGGTAAGGTCCGCAGGTGCACTGACGAAAAAGGTGGCAGGTGAGATGATTTGCACAATGCAGTGAGCAGTAGGCGGTAGGAAGTAAGCAGTAAGCAGTAGGAAGTAAGAAGTAAGCAAAATTTGACCAGTAACCAGTAACCAGTAACCAGTAACGAGTAACCAATAACAATTGATCAATGACAAAAATATCCCTATTGTTTTTCATATTTCTTTTGCTTCCTTTGCCCGGTTCACAATACCTGTGTGCTGCTTATGGTAAAGAGATCGTTCTTGCGGAAGTAAATGGCCAGAGCATTGATGAAGAGGCTCTTCAGGAGCGGCTCAAGGCGATTCATAAGAACAAGCCGCAAATTCGGCCTGACGGGGGGGCAGGTGGCATAAAGATCTCGGACCTTGTCGAAGAGATGATCGATGAGCGACTTATGATGCAGGAGGGCTACAGGCTTGAACTTGACAGTAGTCCTGATTTTAAGAAAAAACTCGAATCATATGTCACGACACAATCCATTATTCGGCTGAGGCAAGAGGAGGTGATCGACAAGATCAGCATAGGTGACAACGAACTCCTTGAATATTTCAAAAAGCATTATGAGAAAGAGGGGCCGGCTCCTGAAGGAAAATTTGAGAAGGTAAAAAAGCGTATTACGAAGAAACTGAAAAAGGGTAAAGAAAAAGAGCTGGCTGACAGCTTTGTTGCTGGCCTAAGAAAGCAGGCAGACATCCGGATAGACAAGGAGCTATTTGAGTCGCTCGACCCTGAAAGAGATTGTGACGGAGAAAAAAGAGTGATCGCGCGCGTAAATGGCAGGCCAATCCCCCTTGACGATATGCTGCGTGACTTGAAGCAAAGATTTCAGAAAATGTCCAGGATGTATCGTATGTCAAAGGTCAATACCGGGTTAGAGAAAATGCGCAAGGAGTTAAAGCAAGATGTTCTGGATAGACTGATTACATATGAGTTGGTCGAACAGGAGGCATTGAAGAGGAAATACGTCAAGGACCCTGCGTTTATCGAAATAGTGAAAAAGCGGAAAGATCGACTATTAGTTAATGAATTTAAGGCAAAAATAGTTTACCCTTTGGCGATCCCCACACAAGTAGAATTGACACAATACTATAAAGAGCATATTGAGGAATTCAAAGAAGGTTATGAAGTTTGGTTCAGGGAGATGACCTTCTCACCGCCGGAAGATGCTGAGAAGGCCCTTAACGAACTAAAACAGGGCGCAGGGTTTGAGTACCTGGCTTCTCGGGTATCAGAAAGATGGATGCCAAAGCGAGGCGATGTCTGGGTTAATGTTGATCGACTTTCTCCTCGCGTCAGAGAGGAGTTGAATCGGTTGAAGGTGGGAGAGATCAGTGATGTTATTGCTGATGGGAGGCAATATAAGATCATAAAATTGAAGGGTAAAAGAGGCGGGGATCCCATAGAGTTTTCCAACCTTGAGGAGCATTTGAAAAAAGTGGTAGGACAGAAGAAATTCGGCAAATTGCTTTCTGAGTATTTGGCAAAATTGCGAGAAAGCTCTAAGATAAAGATCAATCAAAAGGCATTAAAAGAGATTCAGGAAAAATACTGGAACAATATACCCAAAAAACTGAGCCACTTATAGACTTTCACATATTTAATTTCACCGCGTTATCGGTCGTCGGCGTATTACAATACAGCCTCCTCCCTCTGGCCTTGTGAAATTTAATATGTGAAAGTCTATAGTTCAGCAGGTTAGCCGATGAAACATATGAAACCAGGTTTTTTCTTCGTGTTAGTGATTGGGATCATCATTGGCGGTGCTCTCTCTTGTGAGAAGAGGGTGCCGATGCCGCTTGTGGGGAAAAGATGTGTTGAGTGTCATCAAAAAGAGGCCGAGCAGTTCAAGCAGGCAAAGGTCGTCCATGGGCCGGTAGGTGATGATCAGTGTGAGGCGTGTCACAGACCGCACGGGGTGATCGGCGGCGTCTATTTGAAGGTGAGCGAAAACAAGCTGTGCTATACCTGTCACAAGGATACTGAGGCCATTGGTAGTAGAAAACACGTGCATGGCCCGGCAAAAGACGAAAAATGCATAAGCTGCCATGATCCTCATTCTTCCATGAACAAGAATCTCTTAAAGGCAAAGGGAAATGAGCTTTGCTTCATCTGTCATGATAAAGCACCCTACACCAGAACGACACTGCACCAACCCTTATCTGACAAGGGGTGTTTGGCGTGCCATGATCCCCACGGGTCTGATCATGAGAAATTCCTTTTTGATTCAAGGGCCGATGCTTGCAGGAAGTGTCACGATTTTGAGAGGTCTGGCTTTGTCAAAGGCCACTCGGGCTACAAGCCGGGTGCGGGCTCCTGTGTATCATGTCATACGCCGCACTCTTCTTCAAATACAAAGTTGGTTCGTGAATTCGTACATGAGCCACTTGATAAGAACCAGTGCAGTGCATGCCATCACTCACCAGAATCTGTCCAGGCATTGAAGGCCAAGCAGGATGGGGCAAAACTGTGTTACGGTTGCCACTCGATGAGCGAGATGGATTTTAAGAAGCCCCATATCCATCCCCCGGTTCAAGAGGGAGACTGCCTTTCATGCCACAGCCCTCATGCCACAGATCACACCGACCACACCCTTATGCCTGACGGAAAGCTGTGCTATTCTTGTCACGAGGAAACAGAGTCATTGTTGGAAAAGGCCCATGTGCACAGGCCGATCCAAGAGGGCCGCTGCACAGCGTGCCATGATCCGCATGCATCAGAGAACGATTACGAGTTGAAGGATACCGGCAAAGGCCTGTGCTTCGGGTGTCACGAAAAAGACGATTTTACTCGTTTAATTATTCATGATCCCGTCAAGAAGGGAGACTGTGTTGTCTGCCACAACCCCCACGCATCGAATAACAACTATGAACTGAACTTTGCCGAGGTTGAACAGTGCTATATGTGCCATGAAAAGGAGAAGATGCTTTTTGATCGCGTCAATGTACACACCCCGATCAGGATCGGCAGGTGTGTTGTTTGCCACAGCCCGCATTCAAGTTCCGGTAGGAACCTGTTGATTCAAGGAAAAACAAAGATCTGTTTCAATTGCCACCAGGGGATGCTTGATGAGGTAAAAGGGGGGACCGTTCATGACTCTTTTGCAATGGGACGGTGCTTCACCTGTCACGACGAACACGCGAGCGACAATGATTTTCAATTGATCGAAACAGGGGCGGAGAATTGTTATCCATGCCACGGGAGTATGCAGATATCTTCTGAGAAAAGCGCATATATTCACGAGCCATTAAAAGCAGGAAAATGCGTGTCGTGCCACAACCCCCACGGTAGCAAGATAGAAGGGCAGTTAAACCGGCCCCCGGGAAGTCTCTGTATTTCATGTCACCCGGACTTGGAGGCTCACTTGAAAGAGGATAAATTCCAGCATAAGCCGGCAAAGGACGGGTCGTGCCTGAAATGTCATGTGCCACACTATGCGAATATCGAAGGCTTGCTTACACGGGCAGGGGCGGGCCTTTGCAAAGATTGTCATAGTCTCGATGATGCGGCCACGGGAGATGCCCACCATGGGATTGCCATAGGGCGTGCTGATTGTACTGGGTGCCATGAGGCGCACTCGGCAGAAAACCAGGGCTTGATTCATAAGGTCATGCACCCTCCGTTTAAGGATGGGCAGTGTGAGGCGTGTCATGAGTAAAGGTAACCGTTCACAGTCCTCCGTTTTCCGTTTACCGACGGGAAGGGGACGGCGGCAAGGACCAAAAATGTTGCGATTGGACGGAGGTCAGGGGGCGGAGGGCGGAGGTCAGAGGACGGACAACGGATAACGGTGAACGGATACAATAAAGAGTGTCTAAAGTGAGCTAAAGTGCTTAAAATGACTGACAGAACTTACATGTGTTATTCCGTATTTGTGGTGGCGTTTCTGTTGTGCGTGATAGGTGTTTGTGAGACTAATGCAAGGGACGTGGACGTTAGCTTCAAGACCTGTCTCGAGTGTCACCCTGATGTTCAAAAGGAAATGGCCCAAGAGGGGACTCACGAGCCTTTTAAGAAGCTCGAATGTGCGAGTTGCCACAATCCCCATGCCACAAAGTATGAAGACCTGGTCAAAGAGGAGACCGGCAAACTGTGTAAGGGTTGTCACCAGAGCGAAAAAGGGCTCATGGCCAGGAAATACAGCCATGGACCTTTTGAGAAAGAGGAGTGCCTGGCATGCCACAGACCTCACGCTTCGGAGAATCGAATGCTCTTGACGGCAAAGGGTGAGCAACTCTGCTTTGATTGCCATGCCAAAGAGGGGAGCTTCTCAAAGAAAAACAAACACGATCCCGTGAAGAAAGGCCGCTGTTTGAGTTGCCACAGCCCGCATACGTCCGATCATGAGGCCCTGGCAAAAAAAGGACGCGATGAACTGTGCGTGACATGCCATTCGATCAAGAACAAGAAGACGCAAAAATCTCATCTTGATTACCCTGTGGAGGGCACGGAGTGTATGTCGTGCCACAGCCCCCACGGGTCTGACCGCAACGCTTTGGTCAAGGAAACGTTGCACAAGCCCTTTGCGCAGAAAAAATGCATGACGTGTCACAATGGGCTGGGGGCTCAAGATCCATTAGGGCTCAAGGGGAAAGGAGCGGGTACTTGTTTTGCCTGCCATGCATCCACGGAGGAAGATTTTAGAAAGATAAACAGTCATATAGTGGAAGGTGTGTTTTGCGTAAACTGCCACAGTCCACATGCTTCGGATGAGAGCCACCTCAAAAGGGGAAAAGAGCGAAAAACATGCTGCCGTTGCCATGAGGACACCAAGGGGCGCTTGAAAGAGAAGAAGAACCAGCATAAACACCCGTTGGTCAAAGAAGGCAAATGCAGTTCGTGTCATCGTCCCCACGGGTCTAATTTCAGATTCTTTTTCGGGGCAGACGAGATTGCTACTTGCACGAAATGTCACGAGAGGCATGCCAAGTTTACGCATCCCATAGGAGAAGAGGCGGTTGATCCAAGGTCAAAGCGGGGTATCAGTTGTATCACCTGTCACAACTTGATGGCGAGCCAGTACGATTTTTCATTAAGGCTTGATCGGAAAAAAGCATTGTGCCTTCAGTGTCATAAGGGGTATTGATTTATCATTTATCATTTATCATTTATCATCTGTCATCTGTTATTTGTCATTGGTCAATGGTCAATGGTCAATGGTCAATGGTAAATGATAAATGATAAATGCTAAATGCTAGGGGCTACTATGTTTAGAAAGATCGATTTTTTTATTCTGTTCTTGTTGTTGTCTTTGATTCTACCCGGCAATGCGCTTTGTGCGGGAAAAGCCCGCGTAAAACACTTGACATCCATTACAGGCAACAAGGAGATTGGGTGTTTTGGCATGTTGGGTGGCGTTTTTTTTGATGAAGGCAAAGAGCGATTGTATGTTACGGATTCTACAAACAATCGTATCCTGGCTTTTGATGCTGATTTCAAATATGTCTCAGAGTTTACCGGAGGAGGCGCTTTGGCCTTCCCGACCAGTATAGTCAAAGATAGCAAGGGTAGGTTTTTTGTGGCTGAGCCAACAAAAGGGCATGTCCTTATGGTTGATATGGCCCGAAAGTCCATGGAACCGATCGATTTTTCTGCTGTTCCCCAGGCCAACCCCATCTATCCGGGCAATATGGCAGTGGATTCGGCAGATCGACTATACGTTGTGGATAAGGCCAACCAGAGGATACTCGTATTTGGCCCTGATTTGCAATTCGAAAGGGAGATCCTGGTCAAAGATGGCCAGGGCCTTATGGATGTCAAGGTGGATGCAGCGGGTCGTATTTACGCGCTGAGCGCCGTTGATGGGTCTGTTTGCGTTTATGACCACCAGGGGAATCTTCTTGCAAAATTTGGAAAAAGGGGTGCGGACCAAGGCGAATTCGATTTTCCCTCAAGCCTTGCCCTTGATCCAAAAGGGTTGATCTATGTGGTTGATCAACATAAAAGCCAGATTCTTGTCTTCAACAAGGAGGGCCAGTTTCTCTTCGCTTTCTCCCGGTTGGGCTGGAGAGAAGGCCGCCTCCATTTACCTTCTTTTATATATATCAGTAAGTCTGGGCAGATCTTTATAGTTGACCGAGAAAACGCCCGCATCAGTGTCTTTGAATAGATGGGTATATAGAGTTTCAGAAAAAGATTTTGGGCTGCGTCCCGCTGAAAGCGGGATGAAATTATTTATCTGAAAACCTATAGCTGCTCGCTGTGTTTTGGAGACATTCCTCGTGAAACTTCTTGCCTTGAACTCATCAGGGCCGCCCCTCTATAATGAGGACATCTCTCGTAATTGGTGTGGAGGCAGTACTTGACAATTGACGGAATAGTGAAGGAACTGAAGAGAACACAATAACAATCCTTCATGGGCTCATCGAAATAAGGACATCTGTCTGGGTCCTGTTTTTTTGTGTGCATTGCTTACCTCTTAATCTTGGGATTTTGGCCCGGATTCTTTGATATCCGTCGCCCCACTAAAGCTTATGCCCCCTGCAGTCCGGGCCAAGGTTTCAGGCTCATTTCCTTCACTGCAGACAGATTCCTATTCCCCCATTTTTTTTGAAAAGCAAAAGCCGCAAAGGCTCTTGGCACTTACCAGTGGCTTGGTAACCCTTGTAGCTAAAAAACGACAAGGCCACCAAGTCAAGGGAGCCATCCCGCCCCTTTGAGCCTTCGTGGCCCTATGTTGTTTATTTCGGGAGATTTTTTGAGCTAACAAGTATTTCTGTCAAGCCTTCTTGGCTTTATAATAAGGCGAACCTGATGTTAGGTCGTATGCTGGGCTGGAGCCCAAGTTTCAATAATATTGTATCCCCAAGATCACTGTGTGTCAAGGGTTACTTGGAGCCTGCTGATCCCAATTTGAGATCCGTTTTTTTCAGGTATACCTCGGAAGGTCACAAATTGCGCTTTTCTCGGTGAGTCATGAGCATCAAGAGCAAGGCGCGAAGGCGCGGAATAGCTGGCTATTGCAAGCCTGAGCAACACGGCTATTGATGTTCATGGCCGG
>JAUVJO010000170.1 GCA_030592345.1 Deltaproteobacteria bacterium | reverse complement strand
CCAGCGCCAGGGTAACCTTTCAAAGACTTCGGCCATTCGTTCTCCGCTTTTGCCAGGCGACCGGGAATTTGCCCACCTTTCAACTGCCGGTGACCGTACCATATTCAGGGTGCTGACTCCATCGGATATTATTATCCTTGTATGTCAAGTGGCGAACGGCCTTGACCAATTGGGTTGAGCCATGATAGTTACTCATGGATTCCGCCACACTACATTTACCAGTGGCGCTATTTATTAATGCGGAGTGGGGATTGCGGAGTTGATCTCGGCGTCGTTTAAGAAACAGAAACTCTAACGCAAAGGCGAGATATCTATGACAAAGAACGTTGGTTTTCTAAATGAGCCTGGCAGAAAAGATCCGATCAAGGCCCCTTCTGTATTAAAGCGACTCAACGCCGAGGTCAGGGCGCGGGTGGAGCGGGTGAAGCTCCTTGTTTTAGACGTTGATGGAGTCCTCACCGACGGCCGCCTTTATTATCACGATGACGGTACAGAGTCGAAGGCATTTGACGTCCGGGATGGCCACGGCATAAAAATGTTGAGCCAGGCCGGCATAGAGACAACTATCATTTCCGGCAGAAGATCTCCCTCGGTGGATAAAAGGGCCGCTGATCTAGGGATCACGGAGGTGGTACAGGGGGTCATAGACAAGGTGCCGATCCTTGAGAAACTCGTTTCTCAAAAGCACCTCAAACCAGAGGAAATCGCTTATGTGGGCGACGATATCGTGGATCTGCCTGTCATGAATCGGGTGGGCCTTGCTATTACAGTGGCCGGTGCCTCAGAACACCTCTTTGACGCTGCTCATTACATTACGATTGCCCCTGGCGGCAGGGGCGCAGTAAGAGAGGTGGCCGAGCTGATACTTGGGGTCCGTGGAAGGTGGAGTAAAGTCGCAGGAAAATATTTTGACTGAAAAACTTTCCGTTGAACTTTTACCTATTATCCATCACCTTTCGTATTTTGTGCGATAATTCCATTACGTTGAAAGGTTTTTGAATAAATCCATTGGCACCCCGGTCAACGATTTCAGATGACTCACAGCTAAAGCTGTAGCCACTTGAGAGGATAACCTTTGCACCAGGGTCTATTTCCTTGATAAGATCATATATCTCCCCGCCACCCATCCCCGGCATGATGACGTCCAGGATTACAGCGTCAATCGTGTCTTTGTTTGCTTGATACATCGCCAGTGCTGCTTCACCGCCTTGGGCCAAGAGCACGGTATAGCCCAGGTGTTCCAGCATGGCTGCGACCGCATCCAGGATGCGCTCCTCGTCATCGACCAATAGGATAGTCTCCGTCCCCTTTAGCACCTCCTCATCTGCTGGCCTGGCCGGTCGGGTCATGTCTTTCTCAGATACAGGAAAATAGATATTAAACGTCGCACCATAGCCTTTCTTGCTGTAGACGCTAATAATTCCTTTGTGGTTCCTGACTATCCCGTAGACCGAGGCCAGACCGAGGCCAGTACCTCTACCCATCTCCTTGGTCGTGAAAAACGGATCAAAGATCCGCTGCTGTGTCTTTTCGTCCATCCCTACACCGGTATCTGTCACCGACATCTTCGCATATTTGCCGGGCTCGACACTATAGGGTTTCACAAAGGCATCATCCAGTGTGACGTTGCTTGTTTCAAGGTAGAGATACCCCCCCCCAGGCATGGCGTGCAAGGCATTGACATAGAGATTCAAAAGGACTTGCTCTATCTGGCCTTGATCCGCATCAACTATCCACGGGTCTTTTTCAAGCTTCGTGTTAATAACAACTTCTTTCTTGGTTCGACCAAACATCTGGGATGTCCTGTCGATTAGCTCATTAAGATTGGTCGGCTTGGATTCGTATTTTCCCCCCCTTGCAAACCCGAGGAGCTGGCTCGTCAGGTGTGCGCCACTGGCAACTTGCCCCTCGATTTTCCTTAGCATCTCGTAGTGGGGGTTCATGGGACCGGTCTTAAGGAGTATCAAAGAGACATAACCCTGAATTCCCATGAGCAAATTGTTAAAATCGTGGGCTATCCCGCCCGCCAGCGTACCAACGGACTCCATCTTCTGGGCCTGAAGGAGCTTGGACTCGAGTTGTTTCTGATAAGTAACATCTCGTATGATCGCTTCATAACCGAGCACCTCTCCATTCTTGTCTTTTTTCGCAGTAGATGTGATCAGGACAGAGATTTCGGTGCCATCTTTTTTCTTGTACTCAACCGCGTAATCCTTGACAAAGCCGTCTTTCTCGATCTTTTCCTGAAATTGCTTCATGTCACCAGGGTTAGCATACAAGAGATCTACGGAGTCGATCTCCAAAAGCTCTCGCTTACTACCATAGCCCAAGAGTTCAACCCCTGCCTGGTTGACATCAATCAACCTTCCTTCTCTTGTGGTAATGAAGATCATATCTTTGGAATCATCGAATACCCTTCGATATTTTTCCTCTGACTCCTTCAGCTTATTGGTCTTGTTTTCAAGGTCCTTTTTGAGATCGAGTTGACTCAAGCAGTGTTTAATCGTGTTCAGTATCGCTTTGGACTCAAAGGGCTTTTCAATAAAATCATAGGCATGGAGGCGAAAGGTGGCAACGGCCCTGTCTTTGTCAGCATAGCCGGTAATCATAATGACTTCCGTCTCCTTATGCTTTTCTTTTATCCTGGCCAAGACCTCGATCCCATCCATATCAGGCATGATGATATCTAAGATCACCAGGTCAAAGTCTTGATCGGCCATGATTTTCAAGCCTTCTGAGCCGCATGAGGCCGTTGTTGCCTCATAACCATGGTCCTGGAGCAAACCGCCTAAAGACTCCCTAATCATCTCTTCATCATCGCATATCAAGAGCCTGTGTGGAGATGGCATCTTTATCCTCCTTGCTTTGCGGGAAGAATGGGTAGATAGACCATGAAAGTGGAGCCTTTGCCGGACTCGCTCTCAAAATGTATCCTGCCGCCGTGCTTTTCAACAATCCCGTAACTTACACTCAGGCCAAGACCTGTACCCACAGGAGACCTGGACGTAAAAAAGGGGGCGAAAATCTTCGGCTGATCCTTTTTGGGGATACCAACACCAGTATCGCTGATCTGTATGAGGACATGCTCGTCCTCTTTCTTGACGGAAATGGCTATGACACCGCCTTTGCCCTTGCTGACAATCGCCTCATAGGCATTATCAATAATATTTATCAAGACCTGCTCAAGTTGTCTCTTGTCCGCGCATATCTCCGGAATGTCGCCAATTTCCAGTTTAACCTGAATATTGGCCAGGTGATACTTGGATCTATGAAGGGAAAGGATACCTTTTATGGAATCCTTGAGATCGTAACACACAAAATCCGACTCGGTCCTTCTTGCGTAGTCGAGAAGCGCCATAGTGATCTTGTTGGCGCTCCTGGTGGCCTGCTCAACAGCCCGGGCCCGCTCCAGTATGAATTCATAAGAAGGTTTTTTACCTGTTTCAATCTGGTCTGAGATCCTTTGTGCCTCAATTAGGGCCGGTGCCAACTGGTTCTTGATCTCATGGGCGACACCCGCGGCCAGGCGTCCAACCCCGGCATGTGTCTCAGCCATAACCAACTGGTGCTGCAATCTTTTTACTTCTGTCATGTCCCTGGCCGCGGCAAAGACCCCCCTGATCCGTCCGCGTTCATCCCCATAAACCGTGGCATTATAGGAAACCGTGGTCTCCTCACCAGCCTTAGATTTCATTACCAGCTCATAGTCGGTAACCTTGCCTTCCTTAAAAGGCCTTGTGACCGCCTCAGCCGCCTTTTCCGGGTCGGTGGAGTAACCATCGAACCGGCTGCCAATCAGTATTTCACGGGGCCATCCGGTAAGCCTGACCATCTCTTCATTGACATCGGTAATAATACCATCTTTGCCAAAAGTGACCAGGGCATCAGGACTGCTCTCAATCAGACCACGGGTATACTTGTGCGCCTCCATGAGTTCTTCGGTCCTTTTTTCTACCAACCGTTCCAGATTCTCCATGTGTTCTTTGAGCTGGCGCTCCATCTTCTTTTTTTCAGTGACGTCACGGGATATGCACCTGGTCTTTACAGCACCACCCTGTTCATCGTATACTATGGTGGACGAGTAGCTGACCTCTAAGATGGATCCATCTTTTCTTACAAACTGGCGATCCTCATTCTCTATTTTCCCATCTCTAATAAGTCTTTGAAATGTCTCATTAAACGTTTTAGCCGAGCGTTCGGTCAGGAATTTGCAGAGATGTTTTCCTATCAAGTTTTGCTTGTTGTAGCCCAGCACGTTGGCCGCGGTCTGGTTCACTTCTACGATGTTGCCGTTGAGGTCAAGGGAGTGATACATGTCAGGGGCTTTTTCATACAAGTCCCTGTATTTCTCCTCAACCTGCATGAAATCCCAGAACAGGCGGGCGCCAACATGATTCATCACCTTCACCCGGGGGGGCTTGGTCTCCAATATGTCCTGCAAAAGCTCATCACTCCCGGTCAGTTCGATGATAACGTCCAGATCCTTGATCTTGTAAAGGTCCTTGTAATCCTTGGTGATGTACACTCCTGATTGCTCAGCGTACCATCTTGCGGGGGCTTCAGGGTTCCGAATCGCTACGCCCAGGATCTTCATCTTTAACTCACTAAATGTATCAGCCATGATCAATTCCATGACCGCCTTGGTCCCGGGACCGCCACCAACAACGCCTACGTTAAACCTCTCCGTTGGTTTCTTTTTCATGGTTTTATTACAGACCTCGTTCAGTGGTTGAGTGGTTGAAAGGAAATCATTTATTATTTTACAATTCAGCCGTGGGATTTGCAAATCATTTACGTGTATCCTACAGGTTGCCAACACACTTGTAAAAAGGCCTCACGACCGGAGGGGTTTCAGGCTGCGCAATGGTGCTTGACTTAAACCTGTAAACTCGTTAATACGCTTCCCATGAAGGAAAGACTTGGCATACTCTTAGAGCAGGCCCTAGGGTCCGCCTTTTCCGCGGGGCACCTTCGGTCTGAAACGTTGCCTTCCATCGTCCTGGAGACCCCCAGGATCGCAGCCCATGGCGACTACAGTACGAATATCGCCATGACCATGGCCGCAGGTCAAAAAACCGCCCCGCAGGCGATTGCAAAGATCATTATTGATCATATTGACGATTCCGAGCACCTCATCTCAAAAACGGAGATAGCAGGCCCTGGATTCATCAACTTTTTCATTGCCCAGAACAAATGGTACGAAATCCTCAAAACCGTTCATGATCTTGGTAATGCCTATGGCACCTCCCGGATCGGGGTTGGAAAGCGGGTTCAGGTCGAATTTGTGAGTGCCAATCCCACTGGTCCTCTCCACGTAGGCCATGGCCGTTGCGCTGCCGTGGGCGACACCCTGGCGGCAATCTTGAAGGCGACAGGCTATGAAGTGGAAAAAGAGTACTACGTTAATGATTCCGGCCGACAGATAAAGACGTTGGGTCAATCAGTCCTCCTTCGCTACCGCGAGATCCTTGGAGAAACCATAGCTTTTCCTGCCGATGGTTACCGGGGAGACTATATCAAGGATCTCGCTCAAGAGGTGGTTGCTAACGAGGGGGACCGCCTGCAGGAGCTGTCTGATGGCGAAGCCGTAGGCCTGTGTGCTAAATTTGCGGCTCAAGAGATCCTTGCAGGTATCAGGAGAGACCTTGAGGCTTTTGGCGTAACCTTTGATGAGTGGTTTAGCGAAGAGTCCCTGTATGACTCTGCCGCTGTCGAGTCGGTGATTCAAGATCTCAAAAATCGGGATATTATTTATGAACATGATGGGGCCCTGTGGTTTCGCACGCAGGATTTTGGTGATGAAAAGGACCGGGTCGTGGTTCGCACCAACGGGGTAACGACCTACTTTGCCTCAGACATCGCCTACCACAAGAACAAGTTCGAGCGAAGGTTCGACCGGATCATTGATATCTGGGGGGCAGACCACCACGGTTATGTTGCCCGGGTATCTGCTTCTATTGAAGCCCTGGGCTACGACAAGGACCAGTGCCAAATTATCCTTGTTCAACTGGTAAACCTGCTTCGAGATGGCAAACCCGTCACCATGTCCACCCGTGAGGGCGAGTTCGTTACCTTAAAAGAGGTTGTGGATGAAGTAGGCCGCGACGCCTCACGATTTTTATTCTTGCTCCGTCATTACGACAGCCCGCTCGATTTCGATCTTGGATTGGCCAAAAAGGAATCGAATGAAAACCCTGTGTACTATGTCCAGTATGTCCACGCAAGGATCTCTAATATTATCAGAAAAGCGGAAGAACAGGGTTACAAAGATATTTATTGGCATGAAGACTTCCCCGGTCTCATTGATCTGCCCGAGGAGATCCAGTTGATCAAGCTCATGGCCAGATATCCGGAAGTTGTAACTCAAAGCGCCCTGTTGATGGAACCTCATCGAGTTGCCTTCTACCTGAGAGAACTGGCGGCAGCCTTCCACGCTTACTACCACGACCGTAGCAAACACAAGGTGGTAAGCGACGAGGCCCGGCTTTCAGCGGCAAGACTCTACCTTGTATCGGCTATTCGGATTATCATAAGAAACGGGCTGTCGCTTATGGCGGTGTCGGCCCCGGAAAACATGTAGGAGATCTTATTTTATAAGCGTTCAAAGGTTCAGGGTTCAACGTTCAGGGTTAGGGAAAAGACTGAAATTGGATCCCCGAAATCCTCGTAAAAAATGCGGGTTTTGCCACATCATTGCCAAGTGCCATGTTCCAGACCCGCCTGCCTCGCCTGTCATGTACGGAACGGGCATATCCCAAGAGGTCGGCAATGGCGGGCAGGTTTGTGGGGATTTGGAAGCGGTCGGTTTTCCCCAACAAAACGTTTACAAAATGGCGTATGAAGATGAGAATACAACCTTTGAACCCCTGAACCTTTGAACCCGTGAACGGTTACCACAAAAGGTAACCCTTATCTGAACTGACTTATCACCCCCTTTTATATCGGTTGAGCCCGTTAACAGAAAATCGTGGATCGTGGTTCGTGGTTCGCAATCACCGATAACGAAT
>JAUVJO010000369.1 GCA_030592345.1 Deltaproteobacteria bacterium | reverse complement strand
TCCAAGCTGTTCGGCAAAAAAACGGGCAAGCCGGTCATCAAGACCTACCACATAACCGGCATGAATTTTTGCGTAAGCGATGACTGACTGTTCACCGATTCCCAATTGATTCGAGGGCAAAGCGTCTATATCTTCCTGTGAAACCGGCACAACCGTGATCCAATCCAACACGCGTGGGTCAATAGTGTCACCTCGCAGCAAACGCCCAGCATCCAATTCCTGAACCACTTTCTCCGGTACACATACTTCCCTGTACAAAAGCGGAACCACATCCAGCTTCCCAATACGTCCCAGGTATAACAATAGCGAGGTATCAGAAACAATTGATTGTTGACTCACTGTTCACCTCTCGGCGCAGCTCTTCCGGTGTAATTTGTGAAATGGGAATGTCATACTCAGCACACAGGTCAAGGAACATCACGCGTGGGATGCCCGCCATTAATGCCGCAGCCCCGGAAGATAATTTGCCAAGACGAAAAAGCATTAGCGCAGCATAAATGCGCATATCGCGGCACATCTCTTCAGGTGTGCGATTGAGCATCTTGCTAATTTCGTTCGGAAGACGAATAGTTAAAATATCCTCCATATCATTTACCTCCTATCATTCAGGTGCACATATCCAAAAGTGTAAAATTAATCTCATTTACAAAAGCCACTCGGAACCGGGTGCGGAAAGCGAGTCTTGATCTGTGATTAGCATACATCAACGAACGTTATCCTGTATCTATGAAAATATATGGCTCTCTGGTAATTCGCGTTACATGTTTTCCTCTTGAAAAACAATAGGTTAGTGGCGAATACAAAAACCGCAGAAATGCCTTTTTTGACCAATTGTACGCGGCCGCTTGGTCGTCCAAAAAGGTTAGAGATCTTGCAGATCAATGAAGGCCACAAATAATCGTAATTTATGTGCCATCAGTGATATGAACAATAGCTGTAACTTACTATTTTTATTAGCAATGACTGTAACGCAAATTACCAGAGAGCCAATCTTTTCTGCTCCCACTTGATGAGGATTAACTTCTCAATTTATTTAGTGATTTAGATGGCTTCTCTTATAAGGAA
Organism: Deltaproteobacteria bacterium; assembly: GCA_030592345.1. GTDB lineage: Bacteria > Desulfobacterota > Desulfobacteria > Desulfobacterales. The sequence continues at coordinate 2,396 of JAUVJO010000369.1, read as the reverse complement.
CGAACACCAAAGTAAAGCCAAAAGCCCCAACTGAATCGGTATGACGACATACTAACTGTGCTAGGTCTGGTGTACCGATTTGGGATTATGGATCAACGAAAAAATAGTATCGGCATTGCCGTTTCAGGATGATCGACAGGCGGGTTGGTATCCCGTTGGCGTCAAAAGCCGCGATCTTCATGTCTGGGGGCATGAATCCGGCAAGCGGTACACATAGATTGGGTCACCATGGCAATTCGAGTCTGGGCGAATTACTTTCAGAGGGTTCCATCCGGGGACAGGAAAATTGCATGAGACAACCCGAGTCCCGGGTCGAAGCCCTGCTTCGAGTTTTGCGGCCAGGCGTTTCATCACATCCGGATACAAATAGCAAAAGACCACATCTGCATCCCGGAGATCTTCAGACCAGAAACTTGTGCGCCTGATTTCAACACCATTCATGCCAAAGCTCAGGAGCCGGGCCTGACAATAGGCCATGCCATTCACCTCAAAACCCAAAGCCTTGCAACCGTAACGCCTTTGTGCTGCCCGAAGGACCCTGCCGTCCCCACAGCCCAGATCCACAAGCAATTCCTTCTCATTCATTGACACAGCATCCAGAAAGGAGTTTATCCTGACCGAGGCAGTAGAGGTAAACAGGGCTCCCTGGGTCACGGGAAGGGCCCATGCCGTAGCAAAAACGTACAACATCTTGCACACGAAAAAACCCCCTGCAAATATTAGAAACGCCCAAATACAGGCCGACATCTTCTCCTCCTGGACAGAAAAGTTATTCTGTAGTACTACGTTCAATATGTTGTAACCGTTCAGGGGTTCAGAGTTCACCGTTCAGGGTTATCTTGCTTTTGTTTACCTTGTTAGTTGGCTAGTCCCGCCCCTGGCGTGAATGAAACCTCGAATGGTTGCGCGGGTTCGTCCAACATGATCTATACACATCTTGAAACGGTTCATTTTTTCAGTGAACATGGAACCCTGAACCTCTAAACCTGTGAACGCCTACAATATATTTAAATGGCTCAAAAGGCAAATGGACAAGATCGGCAGCCCTACTCTGGACTGGGTCCAGGTTGAGGTGACGACCTACTGCAATGGATCGTGTATTTATTGCCCACACACGGTCTTGAGAAACCGTTGGGTAAACAGACACATGCCAATAGAGCTATTTCATGAGTTGGTCCCCTTTTTCTGGCATACAGACCTGGTTTACCTGCAGGGGTGGGGAGAACCCCTGCTCAACAATGACTTCTTTGAGATGGTCCGCATTTGTAAGAACCAAGGCAAACGCGTCGGGTTTACCACAAACGGCATGCTTCTTACTGAAGATACGGTTCAGACCTTGATTGATTTGGAGTTGGACATCATGGGTATCAGCCTTGCAGGCACAACAGCAGGAACCCACAACCGGATCCGCAAAGGGACTGATCTGAATAAAATTATTTCCCATCTTGAACGACTCTGCGAAATAAAGGCGGAAAAAAAATCCAGGGAGCCTGCGGTGCATCTTGCATATCTCATGCTCAAATCCAATTTCCATGAATTTAAGGATATTCTCCCTCTTGCAAAAAAGGTGGGGGCGAAACAGGTAGTGGCCAGCAACCTGACTATGATCGTTGACCCAGAGCTTTTCGCAGAAGCGATCTTTAACGATACAGAGCGCACGGACTATTATCGGAACACACTGGAGGATATCAGACACAGAGCAGCCTCAGAGGGTATCATCTTCGACTATCACGGCCCCGGTCTTGACGACACCTTTTTCGGCTGCCGTGAAAATGTCCACCATGCGTGCGTCATCAGTGTTGAAGGTGAAGTCGTCCCGTGTGTTCTTGTCAATCCGGTCCTTTGCCAAAATCGCGAGATCAATGACGGTAAGCCTCCCTGTTACACCTTTAAAGATCAATCCCTTCCAATAACAGGAATGTCCTTTGGAAACGTGCGAAATGAAAGCCTAACCCGGATCTGGAACAAGAAAGAATACTCCGGATTCAGAGATCTCTTTGATCCTGAAAAAACGAGGAGACCTGAGCAGATTCAATCGGAAATGCCTCAGTGCTGTGTGAAATGTTATAAAAAGCTGGGGGCATAGGGAAGAGGAAAACAGTGATCGAACTCATCGTAAACCATGACGGAAAAAACTGGATTGCAAGAAACGACGTCCTCTATGCAGAGGCCGCGACGTTGGAAAAGCTGGACAATGAGCTAAAAAAACTCCTGAAAGAGAAGGGCTACCTCAAAAAGGGTGAGAAACTAGACATGTTTATGGCCTTTGACGATTCCACTATTCCTGTGTGGATGCGTCAGCATGCTCAGCATTATTTCAACAGAATTGTACGGGTTGAAAGTTAGGGGCGGGCGTATCTAAGAGTTGGGGGGAGTCAAGAACCTTTCCGCATCCT
>JAUVJO010000297.1 GCA_030592345.1 Deltaproteobacteria bacterium | reverse complement strand
CTGGGACATCGATGCTTTGAAATGTCCGAAGTGCGGAGGACAATATAGGTTGGTTGAGAATACTCGAATTCGGCTTCAGAGGGCAGGTACATCCTCATGTGGTGTTCCCGGAGCTTGTTCGCTGCTTGTTTTGTTGACGTGTGTGATTTCGGTAAGTATGGTTAATTTCAGGCAGAAATCAGAGGCTTATTGGGACGAATGGGCTGCTTTGCGAGCAGATCACGGAATTGAGGAAAATCCATTGTCCTATTGATTAAGGAATCTTTTGTACTAGACAAAATGTGGAATGATTTCAATATATTAATGAAATTTATTTAGCCATAACAATCGCATCAACACGGACTGGCAAAGCTACGCTGATCTGCACCAAGTTTTATACCAGCCGGTTATGCGAGCCGTTGGCCTTGATGGGTACATGATAATGTATTAGTATGGTGTATACATTAGATGGAGGTGTAGCATGATACGCACACAGATATACTTAACAGAGCAAGAACGGTCAGGTTTGATTGAGCTTGCTGCGGCAAGCGGAAAAAAACAGAGCGAGTTGATTCGAGAGGCCATCGACCGCCTCATAGCCCAGCTTGGCAAAACCAGGCGCATGGAGATAATAGATAGTGCCGCTGGAATGTGGAAAGATCGAAATGATCTCCCTGATTTTCGAGCCGCACGACGATCGTTGGACAGGGAGTAACGCGATGCCCAAACAAATATTGCTCGATACAGATATTATGGTGGACTTTCTGCGTGGCTACCCCAAGGCCGTGGCCCTCGTTAAGACCCATGCCGACACCATTGTGTTGTCGGCCATCGTAGTCGCAGAACTCTATGCGGGCGTAAAAGGTGATCGGGAACTTATGACCCTGGATAATTTCGTTGCGTTTTGCCTCGTTCTTCCTGTTACCCAGGAGATTGCCCGAACCGGTGGAATTCACAAACGTGATTATGCTAATTCTCACGCTGTTGGCTTAGCTGATGCCCTCATCGCAGCAACGGCTCAAATAGAGGAAATAGACCTGAAAACCCTCAATATCAAACACTACCCCATGCTCAAAGGACTTAAACCACCCTATATCAAGAAGTAGGAAGGACAACAAATGAATTGACAATTATTTTTCAAACTGCGGCAGTTTGAAAAAAGTGTCATTCAACCGTTGGAAAGAAGAATGAAACCGACCATCACAGCCCGAGAGCATTATGATCGACTCGCCGAGTCGGGGCATGGTCGTGACGATCCCCCGTTCATGCAGGAGTACATGGCCCGATGGGACGGGCCGCCGTTCTGGAAGGCAATCGGCGACGTGAGAGAGAAAGATGTTCTTGAGGTAGGCATCGGCTGCAGCCGCATCGCACGCCAGGTGTTGAAGCACGGTTGCCGCAGCCTAACCGGACTGGACATTTCCCCCAAGACCATCGCTGCCGCCAAAGCGGATTTGGCTGAGTTTCCCAATGTCGAGCTTGTCCTTGCCGACATCAATGATTTCGTGCGACCAGAAAGTTTCGACGCAGCCTTCAGCGTTCTGACGTTGATGCATGTTCAGGACAAGCAAAGAGCCCTGCAAAACGTCGTTGATTCACTTTGCCCAGGTGGTCATCTCGTCCTTTCGATCGACAACGCATCCGATTCGCTAGACTTTGGGAACTGGACTGTCAAGCTCTATCCATGGGCACCGGAACGCTACGCTCAAGTGCTTAGTTCGATCGGATGCGAAGTCGCTGATCCAATCCCATTGATTGACACATGGGTAACCCCAAAGGGGAAGAAGTCCGAGACATTCGGGCAGGAGATTGCAACACTGGTCAAGGCAACCAAGAGATAAGGACTTTCACAAGCTGTTACACGCGACGGCTCATAGCCGCGCGTGAGCGGTGTCGTTAAGTTGATATTCTTCACTCGGGCTTCTCTATCCAGACAATCCGGACAAATGCTCAGTTGATGCTACGCAAGCTTGGCTGAATTTTCCGATCAAATCCAGACAGATGTTCAGAAAGCTTCACAAGCCATGTTTCAAAACTATGCATATTGAATCAATTGATAGGTAATAAATACTTGACATTGTGTATGAAATATATTACATTCGTCTTTGTGTTATCGTACTCTAAAAAGACGGAGGTATATGATGTTGAACAGGCACGAAAAACTCGCGATTTTCAATCTTTCAATTCTGGCAGTTGCAATTCTGCTTTTCTTCCTGATCTGGCAAATCATAGGAATCAGCCATGCATATGCTGGGTTCGCAATATTTGGTTTCCTGGGAATTGGTCATCTGATCTTCCTGCGGAAGAAGAGTCCTTCAGAGGTCATAGAAGATGAGCGCGATATTTCTATTCAGCTAAAGTCTTTCTCAGGTTCATCCTCCTTTGTATTGATCTATTTCGTTATCACATCCTTGGTAATTTACTTCAGCCATTCTGATACCGGAGTTGTCTCCATTGAATATTTCCCTTTATTTGTATGGGTTGGTTGGGCTTTAAAAATTCTGGTATCCTCTATAATTACCCTTGTACAATATCGACGAGGTACAAACTGTGGAATCTGCTAAACTAAAAAATCATATCCGACGTTTGCGTTTTGAGCACGGTGAAATGACACAGAAGAAATTAGCTGATCTCGCTCATGTAACACGACAGACCATCATTGCCCTTGAGGCATTCAGGTATAACCCATCTCTCTTGCTAGCCCTGAGGATTTCAAAAGTGTTTGGAGTATCTGTTGATGATGTGTTCGAGTATCACGAGTAGATATTTGTTTTCAACATAACCTCTGCAATTTTTCTACTGCCTACCGATTCTCAAGAAGATGCTGGGCTTAATACTGCCGTGACCTCTGCCGATTCCTCAAATAGATATCCGAGTAAACCGGATCTTGTTGGATGTGCTTAGGGATGCAATGGATCGCTCGGAAGATGAAGGTACTGTTGCAGTATCGTTTGATAATGTGGTCGATGCAATCAAGGAAACTGAGATAGCGGAAATCAGTGAATTTGAGATCACCGTATTGAATTATCTGAGTGCAAATGGCCTCTCTTCAATTGAGGAAAAATTCTGTAAAGGAGTAGGTAAATCGCGCGCGACACTCCAACGAAAGTTAACGAAGCTTGTTGGACGGGGCTTGATCTCCGTGCGCTCAGCTGGAACCAGCAAGAACCCCAAACAGGAGTTCTACATTCCCATACTGGAAGATGCATAAGCTAGACTATGCTCACGATACTCACGATGCTCATCATGCTCACGATATTCGAGAGGCTCACAGATGAGAAGGAATCCGTGTCCGATTTTCGTATATAAGCAAAGCAACAACTGCATGAACCAGCCACAAATGCAAAGCTATGATCTACAGTAATATCTGTGCTGGTTATGCAAGCGTTCACCAGAGATTGACAGGATCATTATGTCGTACGATATTACGTACGGAAGGTGATGCATAATGACTAACTTAACTGCAACAGAAGCCCGAAAGCGACTCTACAAATTACTGGATGAAGTAGCTCAATCGCATGAACCGGTGCAGATTGCTGGAAAACGTAATTCCGCTGTCCTCATAGGAGAGGATGACTGGCGGGCTATCCAGGAAACTCTCTACCTTACAAGCATACCCGGCATGCGTGAGTCAATCAAAGCAGGGATGAATACACCCGTAGATGAGTGTGATAAGGAACTCGACTGGTGAGTTGGCGGCTTGTCTTCACAAAACAAGCACAAAAGGATGCTAAAAAACTGTCAAGCTCAGAACTTAAGGAAAAGGCAGAAGGTCTCCTTGAAATTATCAAGGATGATCCCTTCAAGTCGCCTCCTCCTTTCGAGAGGCTGGTTGGTAACCTGTCTGGTGCCTGCTCAAGACGTATCAATATTCAGCACAGACTTGTATATCAAGTTCTTAAGAAGCAGAAAACAGTTAAGATACTTCGTATGTGGACTCACTATGAATAATGGGTGAACAGCATGAACCAGTCACAGGTACCAAGTAATAGGCTTTAAGGATTCCTGTGCTGCTTATACGGAGTGTTAGGCTGAAAGGTCCATCCCCATGTTTCCTGGTCCGCCACCTCTAAGGTAGCAGGAATAGTCGAACAGCTGCCACGAGGTGCTGTCCGGCTCTGCAGGATACTGATATTCAAGGCTGTCGGCTGTGCCCAAACTGAAAGCGAGATACTCGTCGTTTTCTCCGGTAAAGAGATAAACCTGCCTTCCATCTTCAAGTGAGAACGAGAAGATTACCGTTTCCTCCAACTGCGGAAGAGTTTCCGAAACAATTTCAGATGGAGCACAGGCAGCAAGTATCAACAAATAAAGTATCGTTAATGTACTGCTCTTTATTTTTCGTTTCATACTAATTTATCCGCTTTCTTAAACATATCATCTACTTATGACAAGATGGTCCTGCATCTGAACAAGCGGTTTTCCGGGTTTGTAGAAGCTGCTGTAAACGTATTCCGTGATTT
>JAUVJO010000007.1 GCA_030592345.1 Deltaproteobacteria bacterium | reverse complement strand
CCTCAGCAAGGCATGTGGTTTATGCATCAGTTTGACCCAAGCGGAGTACTTTGCAATATCCCTCTGATTGTCAAGATCGAGGGGGACCTGCGGGTAGAACTTTTGCGCGAGGCCATCAACAGGCTAATAAGACGCCACGAGATCCTGCGTACCACCTTTTCCGTAGATGGCCAGGATGTTTTGCAGATCATTTCCAGGGAACTGACCATAGACATGCCAGTCGCGGATCTGTCAGATTTGCCTGCACAGGAACGCGAGAAAGAGCTCAAGCGTCTTTCCAGGGAGGAGGGCCGCTACCTGTTTGATCTGGCCGATGGGCCTTTGCTAAAGGCGGTACTGGTCCGCCTGGGGGAATGCGATTACTGCATGATCTTTACAATTCATCATATTGTTATGGATGGATGGGCGGCGAGCGTCTTTTTCAGGGAGCTGGGACTCCTTTATGATGCCATGACAAACAACAAACCGTCACCGCTCACGCACCCTGTAATTCAGTATGCGGACTTTTCCGTGTGGCAGAGGCAATGGCTTGAGAGCGGGGCGGCACAGGCCCAATTGGCCTACTGGAAGGAGAAACTGAATGGCCCCCGGGAGTATCTAAAGCTACCTGTCCGTGGCCCGCGACCGGCTGTGCAAAGGCATGATGGCAGCCGTTACTACTTTACCATTTCCCACTCCCTTACAGACGCACTGAATCATTTGAGCAAGCAGGAGAAAGTGAGCCTTTATATGCTGCTGCTGGCGGCATACCAGACATTACTTCACCAGTACTCGGGCCAGGATGATATCATCGCAGGTTCGCCCATTGCCAACAGGAACCATCCCCAGGTTGAGGAGATCATCGGTATCTTCATCAACGCCCTTGCCATGCGCACCGATTTTTCGGGGGACCCGCAGTTCAGGGAAATCTTGCACCAGGTGCGTAACACTGCACTTCATGCCTATGAAAATCAGGATATACCGTTTGAAGTAGTAGCAGATGCGCTTGGGACAAAAAGAGGAACAGACCGCAATCCGATCTTTCAGACATCGTTTATCCTCCAGAACACGCCCCCACCCTTTATCAGATCCGCGGACATCAGGATTTCCTATGACGAGGTTGGCAATAACACTGCAAAGCTGGATCTTCTCTTGAATCTGGAAGAACGCAACGGTCGTCTTGAAGGCTGGTTTGAATACAACACTGATTTTATTGACGAAAAGATCATGGAGGAAATGGCAGGGCACTTCTCAAATACACTCAATGCCGTGGTTTCGGACACGTCTCAGCGTATATCGCGACTCCCGAAGCCGCCGGTGGAAGGGTATCAAGAAGTTCCGGGTGTCGAGGAATCCTATCCCCTTTCACCCATGCAACAGGGGATGTTATTCGACAGCCTTTCGGCTCGGGAACCCGGCGTGGATGTGGAACAGATAATCATCAGATGCCGTGAAGACCTGGATCCCAGTACACTCAAAGATGCCTGGGAAAAGATAGTAAGACTGCATCCGGTCATGAGAACAAGCTTTCGCTGGGAGGGGCTTGATGAACCGCTTCAAGATGTTCACGGCCTGGTCGCAATTCCGTGGGACCTGCAAGACTGGCGTGATCTAACCGTGGAGGAACAAGATGCACGATTAAAGGCATATCTTGCTGCTGATCGGCAGCGCGGCTTTGCCATGACCAAGCCGCCCCTCATGCGTTTCGCCCTTTTGCAGGTTGGTGATGCCGAACACCAGTTTATCTGGACCTTTCACCACTCACTGTTGGACGGCCGCGCCTTCCTTATTGTGTTGAAAGAGGTGTTTGATCTCTATAACGCTGCCTGCGAGGGACGAGAGGCACAAATTCCATGGGCCAGGCCATACCGGGATTATATTGAATGGTTCAAGCAACAGGACAAGTCCGGGTCAGAACCCTTTTGGAGGGACACACTCAAGGGATTTACCTCACCTACCCAAATGAGGATAGAGGCAGAATCAGATAAAGCGCCTGTTGAAGGAGAGAGACATGGCGAAGAGGAAATCAGGCTGTCCGGATCTCTGACTTCATCTCTGAAAGCTGGGGCAGATCAGTACGGGGTTACCGTTAATACGCTTGTGCAGGGGGCCTGGGCACTTCTGTTGAGCCGGTATAGCGGTGAAGAGGATGTTGTTTATGGCGCTACCAGGGCATGTCGCCACTGGGCAGCCGAGGGCACGGAGAATATGGTGGGCATCTTCATAAATACTATCCCTGTGCGTGTACGAATGCCGTCTGATGCAAAGGTGGGCCCGTGGCTGAAGGAACTCCGGAATCAGCATATCGCTGTCAGGGAACACGAACATATTCCTCTCATTGATATTTGCGGGTGGAGTGAGGTCCCACGGGGTGTGCCACTTTTTGAAACACTCGTTGTGTTTGAAAACTTTCTCCTTTGCTCGGCCCTAAAGGCTCATGGGAGCGCGTGGGCAAACAGGGACCTGACGCTTCTTGAACAGACCAGTTTTCCGCTCACCCTATCAGGATATCTGGAGTCTGAACTTCTTCTGAGGATAGAATACGACAGAGCGCGCTATGTAAAATCGTCCATTTCCCGAATGCTTACACATCTGCGGACTCTTCTTGAAGCCATGGTGGATGAGCCTGAACGAACCCTGGCTTCAATACCCGTATTAACAACACAGGAACGAGACCAAATATTGATTGAGTGGAACGCCACTGAGGCCGAATATCCGAAAAACAAGTGCATTCACCATCTCTTTGAGACCCAGGTTGAGCAAACTCCCCAAAGGACGGCTGTTGTTCATGATGGTGAGCAACTGAACTACCAGGAACTGAATCAACGTGCCAATCAATTGGCTCATCATCTCATTGGTGTTGGAGTTGAACATGATATGCCGGTAGGGCTCTTTGTGGAACGTTCTCTTGATATGGCTGTTGGGGTTTTGGGGATACTGAAGGCCGGTGGAGCATATCTGCCATTAGATCCGAGCTATCCCAAGGATCGACTCGCCTTTATGCTGAATGATTCCAAAGCGCCCGTGATTGTGACACAGAAGCACGTGGCAGGTGCGCTTCCTGAGCACAAGGCCAGGGCAGTGATCATAGACGCTGATTGGGATCTCATCAGTAAACAGAGTGAGGGAAATCCATCCGTGGAGTTGTCTGCTTCAAATCTGGCTTACGTGATGTATACATCCGGTTCAACAGGACAGCCCAAAGGGGTGCTTGTCCCCCATCGCGGAGTAGTAAATCACAGTGTCGCGGTGACAGATCAATACGGAATCCAACCTGACGACCGGGTCTTGCAGTTTTTCTCCATAAACTTTGACGGGTCTGTTGAGGAACTCTTCCCCGCGTGGTCAAGCGGTGCTGCCGTGATTCTCCGATCCGAAGAGATGTTGGCATCTACGGCCAATTTTTTACAATGGATTGAACGAGAACGCATAACGGTTATTGACCTGCCCACAGCTTACTGGCATGAATTGGTAAACGGACTGGCACTTTCAGGGGCGTCCCTGCCCGCGGCCGTTCGCGTGGTGATTGTGGGGGGTGAAAAGGCCTCCCTGTCGGCTTATAAAACGTGGGCAGAGATTTCCAGGGGACGTGTCCGGTGGTTCAATACTTACGGACCTACGGAGTCCACTGTAGTGTCAACGATCTACGAGCCGGATGCCTCATTTGAATACTCGGCAACGGATCTTGATCTGCCCATCGGCAGGCCAATTGCGAACACCCGGATCTATGTGCTGGACAAAAACCTGCAACCTCTTCCCATTGGAGTCCCTGGCGAAATGCTCATCGGTGGAGCGGGCGTAGTCAGGGGTTATCTCAACCGCCCCGAATTGACGGCAAAGAGATTCATCAAAGATCCTTTCAGTGACAGACCTGGCGACCGCCTTTATAAAACCGGAGACCTGGTCCGCTATCTTGCCGACGGCAATATTGAATTTATGGGCCGAACCGATTTCCAACTGAAATTCCGGGGTTTCCGTGTTGAACCAGGAGAAATAGAAAGGGTTATAGAACAGCATCCCTCGGTCCGCGAGGCCGTGGTCATGTTGAGGGAAGACGTACCAGGCAAAAAATTCCTGGCAGCTTACTGGACCGCAAAGGATGGGACGTCCCCCTCTGAGGCAGAACCGCGAGGATTAGTCAAGAACAAACTCCCCGAGTATATGGTGCCTTCTGCCTTTGTTCTAATGGACACATTCCCTTTGACCCCCAACGGTAAGGTTGATCGCAGGGCATTGCCCGTGCCTGAGGCAACGGGGGTTGAATCAGACGAGCCTTATGTGGCCCCTCGCAATCAAACAGAAGAAGTTCTGGCAGATATCTGGTCTGAGGTCCTCGGTATCGAGAGGGTCGGCATCCATGACAATTTCTTTGAATTAGGAGGGCATTCACTGCTCACCTTACAGGTCCTGGACAGGGCCCACCGGGAGGGATTTGACCTCACCCCGCAACAACTGTTCAAGCATCAGACTATTGGCGAGCTTGCCGCTGTCTTGGAGCCGTCATCAGCAATGGATCAAGAGCCTGTCTCCTGGTCCTCCCTTGTCCCACTTCAACCTGACGGCTCATGCCTGCCTTTTTTTCTCGTTCACACCACACCAGGGGATATCCTGGGATACGGGAACCTGGTCCATCACTTGGGTCCGGATCAGCCGTGCTATGGCTTCCAGTCCCTTGGTCTGCATCTGCCGGAGCAGGCACACAGGCGAATCGAAGACATGGCCGCCTATTACGTGGACCTGTTGCTTTCATTTCAGCCTCAAGGGCCTTATATCTTGGGCGGCTGGTGCTACGGGGGGATAGTCGCCGTTGAGATGGCTCAACAACTGGTTGCTCAAGGGCATGAAGTCGGCCTGTTGGCCCTGATCGATACATGGGCGCCCCCGCCTGATCTTAAGTATTATCGGTACTACTTTGACCGTGTTGGTTCATTTCTACGGATGGGCGTTCACCGATGGATCCGTTATCTGCGGGCAAAAATAGAACGAAAAATAAGAAGGAGGACACAAAGCGTCTCCGACGTGCTTGCCGTAGACCTGGAACATGGTCACCTTGCAAATCGCAAGCACGTTCTCAATATCAATATGCAAGCCGTACTACAGTATAGATCCAAACCCTATTCAGGGCGAGTAACGCTTTTCAATCTCGATGATCCGGGTGACGCTATCGTACCGGTTCAAAATTCAGGATGGTCAACGTTAGCCGCTGAAATAGAGTCCTATCCCATTTCTTCTTCACACAGGGACATACTCCAGGAGCCACAAGTAAAAGTTATAGCCGAGGAGATCAGGGGATGTATCAACAGGGCCCATGGTTCATAACCAAATGTGGCACGATTTGTGCCTTGTTGTGTCTGAACCTATGAATGCCTACGAATTTGGCTTAAAGGGGCGTAATGCATAAAGAGATGAAGACAAAGATCGGAAAGGGGATTGGCCTTTTTGCCTGCGCGTTAGCGATATTGCTCCTGGTTTTTTCCGGAGTTATCCCTGGCAGCGATTCGTCAACAGGTGTCCTCTACAATGACCAGTGCTGTCCCGAATGCCTGAAATACATCCAAAATGTACCGTCTGAGGGCCTGAACGGTAGCAACGCCCTTGAACTCGACCCTGACCGCTGGCACTGTCCTGTGTTCAACCTATACTGTGGAGGTGGTGGCCGAAGGGACTTTACCCCTTATGACGTGATCGAGTTCCGTTTCCGCAGTCCTGATGTCGATCCTGGAAATCCCACCTTCTGCGTCCGCACCTGGAACCAGACTAGTTACACTGTGTGTATCTGCAATTACATCGAGGGGGGCATCATTGACAATACGTGGCGATTGGTGAGTATCCCATTGGCCGATCTTGAAACCCCGGAATGGGACCTTGGCAATGTAGAGACCCTGGCCTGGAACAAGGATGATGAGAGCCGGACCTGCTACGTGGATGACATTGTCCTCAGGAGCGTTACAGCGCAGACCCTGATAACATCAGGCGATGAGGCCCCCTTGCCGGAGAGTAATACAGTGTTGCGTCTTACGTTCGGTAAGCCGTATGATCATGAAAGCATACGGAATCTAAATAACTATAGCATTTTTAGCAATACCGATCCCGACTATCAAAATCATGTCCATCCTGTGGACACTGGCATGCATTATCGTATCCAGGGATTCAGCAGAACCAAGAGCCCCATCAAGCGTTACGAGGTTTTTTTGCGGTTTTCCACCCCCTTCCAAAACGGCCATGAGTACACGCTGACCGTAAAGGAGATCACAGACGATTCGGGAAACTCAATGGAGCCGACAGACTATCTTTTTACCTACGACGAGAGATCCATCAACAATCACAACATCAAGATAAATCAGGTAGGCTACCTGCCGGACCGGCCCAAAATCGGCTACGTGGGTGGCTATGTGGGCGATCTTGGCGGTGGTGCATGGGCCGTTGGTGAGGCCGGTTCTATCTTTGCCTGGGATGACAGCAACGGCTGGCGTGAGTTGGCAAGCCCGGTTTCCTCAACCTTGCGCGCGGTGGCCGCCACCACAGAAAACAGTGTGTGGGCCGTTGGAGATAGTGGAGTTATCCTTCACTGGGACGGAAGTGAATGGAGTCGGATCAATTCCCCCACCTCTGATGACCTATTGGCTATTTGTTTTGGTCCCACAAACATCGGGTGGGCCGTTGGGGCTGGCGGGACAAGCATCCGTCTTATCTATGGCGAGTGGACCCCGGTCGATACCCCCACCAACCAGACCCTCCGGGGCGTCTGGGCCGGCCCTGATGATACTGCCCGGGCAGTGGGTGACGGGGGGACAATCCTTAGTTGGGGTGGTGGCAGATGGATCTCTGACGAACAGCCTGCGAATTGCGATCTTTACGCCATCAACGGCCCCCATGATGATTGGCTGTGGGCCTGCGGCACGAACGGCAGTGTGATATTTCATCGCTATGGCCACTGGCGGACCCATGAAGATACTCCGAGCATGTCAGCGACTCTTCACACGATTACCTTTGATCAGGGCGGCAGGGTCTGGATCGGTGGAGACGCCGGGCTCCTCTGGCACAAACCCGGATTCGGCTCTTCGCCTTTTGAAGTTCAGGATTCCGGGACCGGTGAGGCAATCTATGCATTGGCCAGGCAGCACGGACGTCAATTCTGGGGTGTTGGAAACAACGGCTCATTGATCAACCAGACCTCCGGGGACTGGATTGCTCGCGCCAAACTTGGAGCAAAGGATCTTTACGGGGTATTCGCACTGCCTTACGGCGCACTGCGGATTGATGATCCTGCTCGCCAGGTCCATATAAATGATGTTGAAACACGAGACACGGTCTTTACTGCCCCCCTCACATTGAGGGCCGCCAATTGGTACCTGTCTGGAGAAGATGTATATTCCTTTGACTTTTCCGGCTTGACTACTCCAGGCACGTACTGTGCCTATGTTCCGGGTATCGGCTTGTCAGACACCTTTGTTATCGGTTCTGATGCCCTGAATCATGCGGCTTACACCACTGCACGCGGCCTCTTTTATCAGCGGAGCGGCACGGAACTGATGGAACCATATGCCGAGGAGCGCTTTACACGGCCTTTAAGCCATGAATACGACCTGAACGGACGCACGATTGACGCCGCATTCCACGATTCCTTGCCGGGCACGCCGCTTTTCAGCGATAAAGTTCCTGGAGAAATGATCGACGGCCACGGCGGCTGGCACGATGCAGGTGACTACGGAAAATATTTGCCTACTGCTGCGGCTGCATTGTGGCACCTTTTCACCTCTTACGATCTTGATGCTTCACAGTTTAAGGACGGGGCGTTAAATATCCCCGAGAGCGGAAACGGGGTGCCCGATCTGTTGGACGAAGCGCGCTGGGAGGTTGATTGGATCGCCCGGATGCAGGCGGACGACGGGGGCGTGTACCATAAGCTCACGGCAGAGACTTGGCTTAGCGGCATGCCCCATAAGGAAGAAGAACCTCGCTATGTTTTTGAAAAGACCACTCACGATACTGCCCTTGCGGCCGCGGTCTTCAGTTGTGCCAGCCGCCTGTGGAGGCATTATGATTCCTGTCTTGCGGACGGCTATCTGAACCGTGCCGAACGTGCGTGGGGGTTCCTCGAGACACACCCCGAAGCGACCCCGCGAGGTGGTTTTCGTAACCCGGACGGGATAGCGACCGGCGAATACAATGACAGCGATGATGCTGATAATCGCCTTTGGGCAGCGGCCGAGCTGTACCGTACCACCGGTGAGGCAAAATACGCGGAATATTTTGGAAAGTGGTGGGCCAACAATAACCACCCTCAAGGCTGGAACAAGTGGCAGCATTTTTATCAATGCGCCTACTGGGCATATTTGCGTGCCAACCAGCCTGGCGTCAATACCGACATGCAGCAGGCAATCTGCGAACTGATCATGCGCAATGCCGATAAACTAGTGGCCCTAACCCGGGCCAACCCCTATCACAATGGGGCGCGTTTGGATGTGCCCGATTGGATTGGCTGGGGCGCATTCACACAGAGTTCGGAATATGCATTCCCCCTGCTTCAGGCATGGGCGCTTTGCGGCAACCAAAGATATCTGGATACTGCCGCTCTCAACTTAGATGCCCAGTTAGGTGCCAACCCGCTCTCTTTTAGTTTTATCACCGGGTTAGGGTCACGCTATCCCCGGGATCCCCTGCACAAGGTGTCTACATATGATGGGGTGGATGAACCTGTACCCGGCATACCGGTCTTTGGCGTGTTCGCCCACATGAGCAACGGCCAGCGCTTTTATTGTTCGGCCCAAACGGACGAAAACAGTTATCCCTACAGTTACTCCACCATGGACCCCTATCCTGTTCTGCGGAGATATGTGGATGCCCACGAGTTAGTGCCCATGTCGGAATTCACCATTGTTGACATGGCCATAACCGCAGGGGTCTTAAATTTGATGGCCGGGACCGGTGGGAAGTGACTCAAGTTAATAACCGTTCACAGTAGTTATAGACTTTCACAGATTAAAATTTCACCGCGTTATCGGTCGTCGGCGTATTACAATACAGCCTTCTCCCTCTGGCCTTGTGAAGTTTAATATGTGAAAGTCTATAGTACTGCTGTATATGACCTAAAAAAATAGCCTTTTAAAATTTAGCATGATAATATGTTGTAAGATTTCAACCCGTGCGGTTAGGTCCTCTGCATTTCACAAATAGACGGCAGAGAGAACTTGTCACGAAAGCACGAAAGCCTAAAATCACGAAAGAATCATGACTTTTTCGTCTCTTCGTACTTTGCGGCGTTCGCCTTGAAAACATTTCGTGCTTTCGTGATAAGTTTTGTATGGTTTCTTAACCGCACAGGTGGAACTATTTTACTATCTCTGCAATGAGGCTGATGCGAAATGAAACAATGTATCATCATGCGCTCATACAATGATATGCCGCTGATCGCAGATACCTTGGCCATGGTGAGCCGGCAAACCATCCCTTTCGATCTCATCTCCCTTGACAATGAATCAACAGACGGCACGATCCGGGAAATCGAGAAATACGCTGATCGTATCGTCAACGTACCCAAGGGGACCTATGTGCCTGGGCGTGTGCTGAATCAGGGCATGGAGATATCACATGGGGAGTTCGTCGTGTTTCTCAATTCTGACTGTACCCCTCAAAACAAATGGTGGCTTAAGAACCTGTTGGCCGGGTTTACGGATGACAATGTGGCAGCCGTGTTCGGCCGGCAGATCCCGCGACCCGATTGTCACCCGATTTTTGCCAAAGATACGGAAGATACTTTCGGAGACGGTTCAAGGCAGAAATACTGGCGACACTGCTTCTCCATGGCATCTTCTGCCATCCGCCGCTCGGTTTGGGAAAAAATGAAATTTGACGAAGAGGTTCGGTACTCTGAAGATATTGATTGGACCTGGCGTGCTCGACAAAACGGATACGAGATCCGTTATGCTGCGGATTCCATTGTAATGCACTCCCATAACTATACCTTGGGGCAGTTTTACAAACGGCACTATGGCGAGGGCCGGGCCGAAGCGGTTATTTTTGACTGGTCCCCGTGGGAGCAATCATTTGTCCGGTACTCCTTGCTGCCGTATATACGTCAGATAATAAACGATGAGAAGTATTGTCTGTCCAGCTTTTCCTTAGGGGCATGCCTCTACTCACCCGTGCTACGTTTTGCACAACTGTTGGGCAGGCGTGCGGGTTTCAAAGTTGAACCAGGAAAGGGGGCTAGATGAGTACGATTTATGCGGATCATGGGTCAGATGAGTTCAACGCCCGAATGCATGACGTCTCTCTGCGGATCGGAGCAGAGGTCGAGCGGGCCCTGGGCGGCAATTTTGTGGCATTGATACTGGGCGGCGGTTATGGGCGCGGCGAGGGTGGTGTAGTGCGTGTCCACGGTGTGGAACAGCCGTACAATGATCTTGACTTCACCCTGGTAGTGAAGCGAAAAAACGCTGTTCCATGGAACAGGTTGCACGCAATTAGTGAGCACTTCGAAGAAGAGATTAAGATCGACGTGGATTTCAGCCGGCCTTTGACCATCCACGACATCGAAAACTGGCCGCACTGGCTGATGTGGTACGATCTCCTCAACGGGCACATCGTAATAAAGGGAGCGCCTGACATCCTGAACTCCCATGCGCCCGCGGCCCTTAAACGAACGTTGCCGGCCATAGAAGCCACCCGGTTGTTGCTAAACCGTGGGGCCGGTTTGTTGTGGGCGTTTCGTGTGGTGCGGGGAGTTGAAAAAAAACCGGATGCGGATTTCATCCGGCGGAACTACTACAAATGCATTCTGGCCATGGGGGACGCCCTCTTGATCGTTCATCAGCGCTTTCACACGCCTTATCGCGGCCGCGACGACCGCCTGACCCGGCTTGAGGCAGATTCCCCGGAAGTTGCTGCATTTAAGTTAGGGGAGCTTTACCATGAGGCCCTGCGCTTCAAGTTTCAACCGGATGATGTGCCGGACGTACAGGTGGGTGAAGAACAGTTGGAGGACCTGGCAAAACGCTGGGGAGCAATCTTCCTGCACGCGGAAAGCATCCGTACACGACGCAAGTGGGCTTTGCTTTCCCAATATTCACGGTGGCGGGGGTTGCGCGAGGTAGAACAGCATTGCCTCAAAAACCTGCCACGCAACCTGATAAGAAACAAGCAGATGGGTATCTATTCATGGCGATACCCCCGGGAAGAACTATACAGGCAATTACCTGTTTTGTTAGGCCTGACAGGCCAGCCAGTTACGGATTGGCCTGCCGAATCCGGGCGTTTCCTAAAGATTTGGGACAGGTTTAACTGAGAGCGAATCCATGGAAAATCTGATACATGAGTATTCCTTAGATCTGGGGATAGAATTGACATCCCTGGATCTCATCCAGGAAAACAAGTACTGCTATATTTATCGATCAGAGGCTGACAGACAGCCCTTTATCATCAAGAAATACAAGGGCGATGACTCCTCATTGGTCCTGGAAGAAGCCAGGGCACTGGACTTCTACCACGATATTGCAAAGGATGATCCTGACCTCATCGATTCGAGGGCAGTAAAGCTGAACGCCGAAAAAAATCTCCTGTGCATCGGTTTTGTTGAAGGTGAATGTTTCAGCGATATCGTGTATCGCGGCAGGAGGGATGCCGGAGTACGCGAGCAATCAGTCCGTATCATGGGGATCCTGGGTAGACTGATCAAAGGTCTCTACGAAATTACCCGCGTCCCCGGGGACGAGACCTCCCCGTTTATTTTCGAGTACTGCCAATATTCTTCCCGTCAGTTAGAAAACATCCCGGTGTTAGGATTTCTTCTGTTCAGAGGGCTTGAAAAAAGCACTTCGGATCTCTCGGTATCTTTTAAGGCGGCCCGAATTACTCCCTCATTCATCCACGGTGACTTTGTCTTTAGAAACATCCACGTCGATGTAGAGCGAGTGGGACTTATCGATTTTGCCAACACGATACAGAGGAGCCACACCCTCAACGATGTGTATAACTTGAGATTCGCCCTGAACAATATGATCCTGCCCAAGGGGTTTAAGAAAGATCTCTGGTCAGCATTCCGGGCCGGGACTCAGCCCCTTTCATTTCCTGAAATTGCTCATCACTTTTATTACGAATATCACCGCCGGCGCTGGTTGATGCTAAAAATCAGGAGCCGAAACCCGGTGGATCAGATGCAGGCCGTTCGTGGTCTGTTCAGTTTTGCAAAATCGTATGAACAAATGAACATCAAACATCGAACATCCAACATCGAATATTGAATGTGAAAAGATAAAAAAACAGAAATAGCCGTTGAATGTTCGGTATTGTACATTCCTTTTTCATTCGACGTTGGACGTTCGATGTTCGATGTTCGACGTTCATCTTTCAAATATGGGGGTAAGGTATCATGACCTTTGCATCAATAATGGGTATTGCCACCTTTTTCATCGGCGTGCCTGTGGTGACGGGTACCCTGTATGCCATGCCTCGCCTGCGCCGTCCTATGCTCACACTCATGGTATTTGCCACCTGCCATATCAAAAAGCCATTTTACATGGAGGTTTTTTTTGAGGCATATCGTGGCGTCGATCGCGGATTCGGTGTCACCATCCCCGACCTCCTCTTTTTTGGTTTCTTTTTCTGGTTGCTTATGGGGGGCTCCAGACAGAAACTGATCCTCTGGCCCTGCAATACCACTCTCTGGTTGGTAGTTATTTTCCTCTCGGTTCTCTCCTTAGCCTCTTCCTCTGTGGCCTATTACGGGCTCTTTACCGTTCATAAGTATATCCGCGGCCTGGTATTTTTCTGGGTGATGGTAAATGTCATAAGAGAAAAAGATGATGTCAGAGCGGTTATCACCGGGGTTATGGCTGCTGTAATTTTTCAGGGGGGCATTGTATTCTGGGATAAATATGTGACAAAGGCGGTAGTAAATCGCTCGGTCGGGAGTTTTCCTCATCCCAACACGCTCGCCATGTACACTGATCTGATAATTCCCACAATCCTTGCCCTGATCCTGGCTGATGGTTTCACAAAAAAGGGGAACAAATGGGCCATCGCTGCTGTCTTTGCAGGTATGCTATGTGTTGTATTCACAAAATCAAGAGCAGCATTGGTTATTATGATAGGTGCGCTCGGCTTGGTTACCGCCATCTCCATTCTTGTCAAACCCACGGCGCGAAAGATGGTCATCGTATTCATCGGGTTCGTGCTTGTAGATATGATCGGGGTGGCAGTGGCCCCCCGTATTATCAAACGGTTCCAGACCGCGCCCAAGGCATCGGAAGAGACCCGTGAATATTTCAACAGCGCGGCAATAGCCATGGCCAATGATCATGCTTTTGGCACAGGAATTAACTCCTATTCCTGGATGCTCGGCAATAGCGAATACTACTGGTATGTTTACCCGGACAAAGTTGAGACAGTAGACGACCTTGATGCATTCCGGGAGAGCAAACAGGGCATGAGCCGATTGGGCACGGCCCACCACATATATCTCCTGTTTGCGGCCGAAATCGGCTGGCTCGGGATGTGGACATTTATTCTGTTTTTGGTACGGTTTTATTTAAAGAATTTTATCCTGCTCGTAAAGGCGCACGACGAGTACTATCAGGCCATCTTGTTAGGTCTGTTTATCGGGTTTTCAACGCTTCACCTGCAAGGTTTGTTAGAGTGGATCTTCCGCCAGACCCAGGTGTTCTACCTGTTCTTTATTTTGTCAGGGCTTATGGTGGCCATAGGGAATATAATGAAAAGGGAGTATAGATTCTAAGATAATGTTTTTGGCCCAAATGAGAGTATATCTCTTCTTGGAACTTGCTCAACAGTAATTGACAGATACTAGATACTGGTCGCTTGATGCTGGATAAATTGAATAATTGCTAATTGTTAACCCAGTATCCAGGATCTAGTATCCAGGATCTGCTGGGAATAGGGCACAAACTCACGCTTTCTGAAGAAATCGATAACCCCAAGATCTTTTTCTGAAAGACTCTATAAAGAGATACGTCTTTCAACCTGACGTTCCGGAAAGAAAATGAACGATCACCAATACTCAGAAGCTGCATCAATCACTCATACGCCCTCCCGGTCAAAGGACCGTTCCCGTTATATCCTGATCAACACGCTGTCCAGCTACGGGAGGGATATTGTGGACACAATTACCTTCCTTGTCCTCATTCCTTTTATCATCAACACCCTGGGGAAAGAAACCTTTGGATTGTGGTCTCTGATCTGGTCATTTCTCGCTTTTTTTGAACTGGCTGATATGGGGTTTGGTGCCTCGGTAGTCAAATATGTGGCTGACGCAAGGGGCCGGCAGGATACTGAGCGACAGCAGGCGATTATTTGCACCCTGTTCTGGGTCTATGTCGTGCTCGGATCAATCGTGATGGGCGCGGTGGCGGTGAGCTTGTTGTTTTTCAATCAGGTCTTTGAGATCCCGGCCAATCAGGCCGAATCAGCTCGAGCCGTCCTGTTGATAATAGGTGCTCGATCGGCCTTGTATATGCCCCTGGGCATGTTCCGCGGGGTTCTTGTCGGCCACCAGAAAATGAAGGTTGCCAATGGTTACAAGGTCCTTGGCGGACTTGCTTATTTTGTGAGTGTTTTGATTGTGCTGAGTCGAATCCCGGATCTTCGGGTCTTGGCCGGGTTGAATGCCTTGATGGGGGTCCTTCCCATGTTTGCGATGATGGTTCATGTGAAGATCACATTGCCTGAACTGAGTCTCCGGCCAAGGTATTTTGATCGTTCTCTGGTCCGCGAGTTATTTTCCTTTTCCTTATATTTTTCTCTCATCCAGATCGCCGGATTGATCGCGACCCGGGTCGACGCCATTGTCATAAAGCTATTCATGCCGCTACAAATGGTTGCCGTCTACTCCATCGGCATAAGGTTGTCAGGAAAAGCAGAGCAGTTCTGCTCACATTTGATCAAGGCCCTCACCCCGGTGGTGGCTGAACTCCATGGAGCAGGCGAACAGCAGAACATACGGGCGGTCTGGTACCGGGGCAGCAAGCTGACCACAGCATTTGCCACGCCACTGTTATTAGGTTTGGCCCTCTTGGCCGAGCCCCTAATTATCGCGTGGACCGGCCCGGACTTTCAGATGTCCGTTCCTGTCTGCCAGTGGTTGGTAGCCGCTGTCATGATCAGCGTCATTCATGGCAATACCAGCAATATCCTGAGTATGGGCGGGCAGCAGAGGTTTTTGGCCTTCTCAATATTAGGGTGCCAGCTACTCAACTTGGGTTTATCCTTATTCCTGATTCACATTTACGGGATCATAGGTGTGGCCATGGCGACATTTATTGCCTATGTGCCTGTTTACGCGGGGTTCATCCAGACCAGGGCAGGCAGGGTTCATGAAAGGTCACACTGGGATTTTTATAAGAGCACTGTCTTCCCGAGCATTGTCCCGGCCTTGCTGATGGCCGCCTTTTTGGTGGCCGTACAGCGATATAGGCCCCTGACCAACTTATTGGAGGTCGCGATACTGGAGATCCTAGGCTGTATCGTGTTTGCGGGTGCATTCTGGGTGATCGGTTTTAATGCCAAAGAGCGAGGTTATTTCAAAGACAAGATCATCCGCCGATTGCATCGCAGTAAAAAAAGTGAACTAAAGTGACTAAAGTGAACTGAGCAGGCATTATCGAGGAATCAGCTATGGCAAATCCTGAGACTCAACAGGCCCCCGAGGCAGCAGGGGGCGGTCTACCTTTTGAGCCGCTTACTCTGCTCATCGGACTGGTGCGTCGCTGGAAGATCCTCGCCATCTTTTTTGTGGTCTCGGTAGTCTTCGGGATCCTCGCCGGAATCACGTTCGGAACACGAATCTGGGAAGCAGAGACAGTAATGCTCTACACTCCGGCAGAGGGAACAGAGGAAGGCCTGGGCCGGGTCCCGCCCCTTGCCACACAAATGCATATGGTAAAGATACCTTCAATCCTTGAAGAAGTCAGAGAAAGGTTGAAGCTAGCCACATCCCTGAAGGCCCTGGGCCGGGCGTGCACCGTCCACGTGGAGAGAAAGACATCACTGGTCATAATACGGGCCAAATGGGATTCGGCCAAAGATGTAGCGGCAATCGCTAACACGCTTAGAGATGTGTTTATCGAGAACCAGAAGCAACTTGCCAAGGAAAATGCCGGCAGAGAATTGCGCGACTTTGAGGGTCGATTCCAAAAGGTGCTCAACGAATTGGAAGTCGCAGACGCGAGGCTTCACGAATTTATCACGACAAACAAGGTCGTTGACTTAGACTTGGAAGTGAAATGGAATCTCGAACAATTGACCTCATTGGAACTCCTTCTGTCGAACGCACGGGTGGATAGGGATACCTTGGAGCTACAGAAGGCCAGTCTCCAGGAAAAGATAGAAGCCATCAGGGTGAAGGATGCGAAGGAAAGGGCGACTCAAGCAAAAACACAGGGACTTGCTGACCTGAATATCAGGATAGAGCGTCTCCGGCGGGCGATCCACGATGACAAGGTGCAACGGACCGACTCTGTTGATATGGTTAAATATAAACTCGCTTTTGAACGCGCTCAAAAACTTTTCGAAAAGGGGCTCATTTCCAAGGCAGAATATGAAGAGACGCGGGCTGATTACGAAAGGCAGGAAGTGGAGGCCCTGGATACGGAGCAGATCAAGGAGTGGAAGAGGCAGCTCAAGATCCTTGAAAAGCAGGTTATTCCCGAAAAGGAGAGTTTCAAATCAGAATCAGGAGACATGCTGCACGATTTGCTACTGAAGGTGCTCGCCATGGAACTAGATGGCGTTTCAATGCGTCAAAAGGTGATCCATTTAGACAGGGAGCGGAAAAGAATCAAGGCAAGGCTGGAAGTATTGACAGACTTGCAAAGAAAACATGTGGGGCTTACCCGTGAAGTAACTGCTGGCGAGACAGAGAAAAAAAGCCTCGAAGCCAGGCTTGCTAAGGTGCGCAGAGATTACGAGTCCGATGCCTCAAGCTTCACGGTCATATCCGATGCCAAGGTGCCGCTTTTCAGACTAAAGTCCAATCGAAAAATGATCGTGATTGTCATAGTGTTTTTGGGAAACATGATAGGGTTTACACTGATATTAGGTCTTGAGCTGA
The DNA here is from genome assembly GCA_030592345.1 of Deltaproteobacteria bacterium. Classification (GTDB taxonomy): domain Bacteria; phylum Desulfobacterota; class Desulfobacteria; order Desulfobacterales. The sequence continues at coordinate 9,829 of JAUVJO010000007.1, read as the reverse complement.
TGGACACCACCATCAAGTCAGGGGCCGAGCTCTCCCAGAAATTCTCCTTACCCGTGCTCGGGGTTATCCCCAAGACAAAGGATGACCATGATCTCTTTCCTGGCCGGAACCATTTTCCTCTGATCGAGCCATTCAGGATCATTGTCCGGCGCATCCGTCACCTTGTTCCGAAAAATGGTGCGCGTCTCATGATTGTCAGCGTAGATCCCGGCGAAGGAAAGACAATGGTAGCCACAAACCTTGCTGCCGTGCTGGGGCGACAGGACGAGAGGGTCCTGTTGTTAGACGCGCAGGCTCGAGCCCTGGAACACGAACGTGACGTTAGCTATCTTATATCGGAAAAAGACAAGCCTATCATCGGACTGGGCGAGTATCTCTCCTTTCAGGCGGACAGCATCAAGGATATCATCTGGCCCACTACTCTTCCGGGAGTGGAATGTATTCCTCATGTGAAGGAAGCAGTAAGGCCTGACATGCTGGTCTCAAACCTGATGAAGGAGATGCTTGAAGCGCTTTCCAGGGATTTCAGCATTATCATTGTGGATGCTCCTTCAGCAGAGCCTTACGTAGATGCCGAATTGGTGGCTGAGACGTCGGATGCGATCCTCATCGTGGTCCGGAGCCGCACATGTCGAAGCTCTGCGCTTAAAAGGGGGGTTGAAAGGCTCAAGGAAGCGGGCGCTCCGATCATCGGGTTTATCTTAAACGATGTGGATCGCCTTTACATAAACAGGCTGTAGGAGATGTTTGGTATTACCTCAATGGGGGAAAACCGATGAACGTTGTCCAAATACCACGGCGGTTCGTCAGAAGCCGCTGGGGCGGAACCGAGACAGTCATCCTCGAGACGTGCAAACGCCTCCTGAAAATGGGTCATCATACGGAAATCATCTGTCCCGATGCCTTAGCACAACAGGACAGAGAAGTTATCGCCGGCGTCAGCATACGCAGGGCTCCCTATTTCTACCCTTATCTCGGATTGTCCGGTGATGCCAGGCAACAGTTAGACAGCAAAGGTGGAAACCTCTTCTCGTTCACATTGATGAGGGCACTAAGCAAATACCCTGGCCTGGATCTTATTCACCTGCACACTGCCAAACGCCTGGGCGGTATCGGACGGTACATAGCCATAAAGCGCAAAGTCCCTTATGTGGTTTCCTTGCATGGCGGTGTCTTTGACGTGCCTGATGAGGAAGTTGGCACATGGACAGCCCCCACCAAGGGCGCTTTTGAGTGGGGAAAGATCCTTGGATGGTGGGTGGGCTCACGTCGTGTTCTCGACGATTCCGCAGCCATTGTATGCGTGGGGCAGGAAGAGCAACGCCAGACCCAGCAGCGATTTCCTGCCAAGAAAGTGATTCATCTTGCCAACGGTGTTGATGCGGACAGGTTTGCAAAAGGAGACAGATACACGTTCCGAAACGCCAATCACATCCCTTCTGATGCATATGTGATACTGACGGTCGGGCGTATCGATCCCCAAAAAAACCAGCTTTTTGCAATTGACGTCCTCCCGGAACTGATCAAGCTCAATGCCGGCACACATGTCGTCATTGTCGGTCATGTAACAAACGAGAATTACAACCAAAAGCTTTCCCGTACAATAGAGGAAAAGGGCCTTGAAAGCCGCGTGACAATCATAGACGGATTGGACGCCGCGAGCCAGGAATTGGTAGATGCCTATCATGGAGCTGACATGTTTCTACTCCCTTCCATCCACGAACCCTTTGGAATCGTTGTTTTAGAAGCCTGGGCCGCAGGGCTGCCGGTAATTGCAACCCGGGTGGGCGGCATTCCGTCATTTGTAAAAGATGGCGAGGACGGGCTGTTATTTGAGGCCAATCACAAGACAGGGTTTCTCCGGGCATTCAAGGCCCTTTTGGAGAATACGGAGAAAACCCGTGAACTGGCAACTGCCGGTAAACTAAAGGCACAGGGCCAGTACAACTGGGACCTGATTACACAATCCTTAGTTGATGTATACGAGGAGGCCATCCGTGAGAATCCTTTTCGTAAATGAGAAGTGCGGCTATTTCGGCGGGGTGGAACAGAACATCGCGGATACAGTGAAAGGGTTGAATTCGAGGGGTCACGCCTGCAACTTGGCCTATGGAGAGATTTCAGAGCGGGACCTGGAAGAGTACAAGGCCCTTTTTGAGGAGACTTTCCTGTGCCGGGAAACAGGTCCGGTCACAAAGGACAGGCGTTTAAATATTACTGACAGGGGAGTTCACACCCTTGAAGGCGTCTTGAGCCGGGTTTTTCCTGACGTGATCTATTTTCACAAGGTCCCTGAGCTGAAATCCTGCATGCACCTGTTGCTCAGATTACGCAGTGTTCGAATGGTACACGATCACGACCTGTGCTGTCCGAGGCGGCACAAGTACTTCATGTCCAATGGCCGGGTCTGCCACCACAAGCTGGACTGGCGGTGCTGGATCGACGGCGCTTTTATTGCCAGGAGCAATACGTCGCGGACCGGTTTTACCTTCGTAAACATCGGGCGCAAGCTCAGAGAGATGCGTCGCAATTATCGCATCGATTGCCTTTTAGTCGGAAGCCGTTTCATGAGAGATGAACTTCTTCAAAACGGTTTTCCGGAAGAAAAGGTCCATATCCTGCCGCCTGTCATTCGCATGGACAACCCCCCACCCTTGCCTGTCCCGGACGAGCCGAAAATACTATATGTGGGACAGCTCATCCGGGGCAAAGGGGTTGATCTTTTGTTAGAAGCTATCAAAGGACTTACGTGCGATTTCAGGGCGACTATTGTGGGCACCGGCAATGCCGAACACAGGCTCAAGGCCCTTTGCAGTAAACTGGGCCTTGATAACAGAGTGGATTTTTTGGGTTGGGTCCGAAACGAGGATTTGGGACAATTCTATTCAAAGGCAAAGGTTGTGGTAGTACCGTCCCGCTGGCCAGAACCATTCGGTATGATCGGGCTTGAGGCGATGCACCATGGCCGGCCCGTGGTTGGATTTGATGTGGGGGGCATCCCCGACTGGCTCGAACATATGGGGACAGGGCTCTTGGTTCCCGAACAGGATGTGGGGGCCTTTGCCAGGGCACTAGATAGGGTGCTTAGTGAAACCGGGTTAGCAATAAAATTGGGGCAAAACGGCTTGAAACGCGTTCGGGATCATTATTCCTTTGATGGGTATCTTGACAAACTGGAAGGCTATCTGAAGGGCTGTTAATATACTTGGTGAGGCCATAATTGGAGCTTTTGCCACAAGAGAGTGCCTAAAGTGAACTAAAGTGTCTAAAGTGAGCTAAAGTTGAGGACTTGAAGATATTATTATAAAAAAGTGCTCATTGGTCTTGTAATTTTAGGCACTCTTCCATAACTACTATGACGGTAGAACCTTTTTCTAGCACCACTGCTACGAGGTAGTGGTTTGGGCCGACTGATGAACAACCACCAACCCATGGATCCATTCACGCATCATGTCATGCAGCAAATAGACCCGAATGTGCGTGCCTCTCTGACGCCTGCTCAACTTTCAGCCATCAAAAAGGCTGTAATGGCGGGCAGACCCATGAAGAAGCATTCAATAGATGTTCGAACCGTCATCCCTCTCTTTTTTGCGCGGTACTATTTTGTTCTTCTGTTAGGCCGCGACAGGCGCGTTTCTACAAAAAGAGTGGAAGAAAAGCGCCGGTGGGCGTCGTCCTTTTCAGGCGGGCTGATGTTTTTCATTCTTGGACTTTCGCCGCTTATCCTGCTTGTGCTGTTACTTTCATATATCTTCAAGTCCATCCTCGGTATCGACCTTATGCCTGATATACACCTGAAAGATGTATTTACATTTTGACAATAGAGGTAACCGTTCAAGGGTTCAGAGGTTCAGAGGTTCAGGGTTCAAAGTTCGGGGTTAGTGAAGGTTAATAAATGAAAAACAACGCTGAATGCTGAATGCTGAATGCTGAATGCTGAACGCTGAACGCTGAACGCCTATGAAAGGATTGACAAATGAAAATCGGAATTACTACTTTTGGTGGCGATGGGGGCAAGTCTGGCATAAGCCAGTACATAATAAATGTCCTCCGTGAGTTTGGGTCCCTTGAAACCAGGCCGGACTTTGAGGTGATGGTGTATAAAGACGAAAAGGAACTATTTGTTCCCGACCCTGACACGATGTCGGCACTGTGTTTTGGCGACTTCCTGCGCAGCCCTGTCGTAAACGTTGCATGGCACCAGGTAGCGCTCCCGAAGTGGTGCCGCAAACAGGAATACGACGTACTATTCCTTCCTGCAGGGAACAGGAGATTGCCCGTGTCTCTTCCCTGCCCCTCGGTAGGCACTGTGCACGATTTTTCCAGCATCCATGTTGAAGGCAAGTATGATCCTGCAAGGATGTTTTATATCAAGCGCGTACTTCCTTTTCTGGCCCGCAGACTTACCAGGGTGCTTACTGTCAGCGAAAGCAGCAAGAAGGATATTGTAGAATTTGCAGGGGTGCCTGAGGACAATGTCACTGTAACCCCTCTTGCAGCAGACAACCAGCTTTATTTCCCGAGGAACAGGGAAGAATCCTACCGGCGTATCGGACCCAAATACAACATACGACAGCCCTACATCCTTTACATCTCCAGGATCGAGCACCCAGGGAAGAATCATGCAGGACTGATCCGGGCCTTTTCAATCCTGAAGGCCGACGAGAATGTTCCTCATCAACTGGTCCTTGCAGGAAGTGACTGGGATCGCGCTGAGGAGGTCCATCGGACTGCAAACGAATCACGTTATACTGATGACATCGTGTTTACGGGTTTTGCACCCACGTCGGATCTGCCGGACCTTTATTGCGGCGCAGAACTCTTTGTCTTTCCCTCTTTGTACGAAGGATTCGGCCTTCCTGTCTTAGAAGCCATGACCTGTGGTGTCCCGGTTGCCTGCTCCAATATTTCTTCAATACCCGAAGTTATCGGGGACACGGGCGCACTTTTTGACCCGTATGATGAAGAATCGATAGCTGACGCAATGAGGCGTTTGCTGGCAGACTCCGAGTTGCTCAATGACTGCCGGCAGAGGGGCCTGGAAAGGAGCAGGCAATATACATGGTCTGCCACTGCCGCCCTTACACTGAAGGTAATCCGTGAAGCGGCAGAGGAAGGCTCCTGATGCCAAAAGGACCTCAGATAGTCGGCATCGCCGGTCCTTCATGTTCGGGCAAATCAGAACTGGCGAGGTGCCTGGTCAAACAACTTTCCGAGAAGAATCCGGTGCTACTGCCTTTAGACTCCTATTATCATGATCTCTCCCCGCTTGATCCCGTGGAGCGGGAAAAACGGAACTTTGACGTGCCAGAGGCTTTAGACCATGACCTGTGCAGGCAGCAACTGCTGACACTGGCTAATGGCGGCGCCATAGACAAGCCGGTCTACGACTTTGCCGCCCACATGCGGTTGCCTCAACCGGAACGTATTTCTCCTGGCCGGCTTGTTATTATTGAAGGGCTGTTTGCCCTATACTGGCAAGAAATCAGGAGCCTGTTTCACATGAGCGTTTTTGTTACACTCCATGATCATGTCTGTCTGTCACGCCGGATCGAGCGGGATACAAGAGACAGGGGGCGCTCACTGGAGTCCGTCGTTTCCCAGTACACCGAGACAGTACGGCCCATGAACGAGCAGTACATCCTGCCAACCATGAAGTTTGCGGACATCGCGGTAAGCGGAGAAGATCCCCTGGATCGATCCACAGCATTGATAATGAATCATATCGGGGAGATCGACAATCAACAATCCAAACCTGGGGACGGAAGATGAAATCGATAGAGACGTCATCTAAAAAGCAGTGTTTTCAACGCGTGGTACTCATGGAGGAGCTTTACCGGAGGTACGGCTCCGGAGCAAGCGGGCCGGGCGGATTATGGCTTCGTCTTCGTTATTGGAGGAAGAAGTATGCCTGGATCATGGTAGTAGGCGGCGCGAAGGTGTTGAAACGAACCCTCGATAGTATTGGGTCCGGCATCCTGTTACTCTGTTTGTGGCCGCTTTTTTTTGTGGTGGCCTTGTGCATCAAATTGACTGATGGAGGGCCTGTGTTTTTCTGGCAGACCCGTATCGGGCTGTGGGGGAAGGAATTTCCATTTCCGAAGTTTCGATCAATGGTGGTAAATGCAGAGGAGCTGAAAGACACAATACTGGAACAAAGTGACCACAAGGATAGTATCACCTTCAAGATGAAAAAAGACCCAAGAGTTACGTGGATTGGCAATATCATTCGCAAACTGAGTATTGATGAACTTCCACAGTTATGGTGTGTGTTCAAGGGTGAGATGTCCCTGGTGGGGCCCCGGCCGCCGGTTCCCAGGGAGGTTGCCGAATACACCTTAGCTGACCGTCGAAGACTCGATGTTATCCCCGGACTCACATGCATCTGGCAGGTGAGCGGCCGTGGCGACATTCCTTTTGATGAGCAGGTGGAATTAGATGTTCAATACATAGAAAGCCAGAGCATTTTGTTTGATATCAAGCTCTTGCTGAGCACGGTCCCGGCGGTCCTGTTAGGACAAGGGGCGTATTGAGGATTGAAGAGTGAATAAGGTAACTCTGAACACTGAACGTGTGAACACCTACTTTTATAAATCAACAATCCTCAATCGTTAATCCCGAGGGTCAGATGAAAGACGACAATACCAGAGATAATGACCGGGAACAGATAAGAGAAGAGCTTTACCGCCGTTATTCAAGGCGTGGTTTATGGCGACTGCGAACCAGACGATTGATCAGGGGGTTTACGTGGGTGTTTGTTGTACAGCTCCTTTCAGGTGCCAAGCGTGCGTTGGACTTCCTGTCAGGGCTTGTCCTCCTGCTTCTCTTATGGCCGATCATGGTCCTCTCTTATTTCGTCCCGGGCACGGCCCTGAAACGTACACCAAGGGTGGGCCGATGGTGCGCAACCTTCAACGAATTATCATTTGAGACATCCGCCGGGTTTGCAGGGCGGATCTTAAATGGACTGCGCTTAAACAGGCTGCCTGTCTTGATCAATATTGTCAAAGGTGACCTCTCTTTTATCGGGCCCCGCGCTGTGTCACCGGGAGATCTGAATCCCGGGGAGAGGGCGGCACGCAAGCGATACGATGTGCGGCCAGGACTGATTTCTCTGTGGTGGATCAGGCGAAGGGCAAATATTGATTACACAACCGAAGTTGACGTCGACCAGGAGTACGTGGAGACACAGAGTGTGTTCGGAGATCTCGGGATCGCCCTCCGGGCCATCCCTGCTGTCTTATATGGTGAGGGCGTGGCAACGGCCCCGGACCTTGTCACAATCCTCGGGATACCGATCAACAACCTTACCATGGCCGATACCATAGAAAAGATTATGGACCGGCTGAATGGCGATAACGGTTGTCAGGTCTGCTTTGTAAATGCAGACTGTGCCAACATTGCATACCATGATGAGACCTATATCCAGGTCTTGAGAACGGCAGAGTTGAGTCTTGCTGACGGGATCGGTCTCAAGCTTGCCGGAAAGTTGCTTGCTAAGGAGATCAAGCAAAACGTTAACGGCACTGACCTTTTCCCTCTAATGTGCGAGTCCCTTTCCAATACCGGAAAGGGACTTTTTTTATTGGGTGCCAGGCCCGGAGTTGCCGAAGGTGTCAGGGGCTGGGTCAAAAAGCAGTATCCGGAAGTAACGGTAAGCGGTTTCCACCATGGATATTACTCGCCGGAAGAGGAGGGGGACGTAATTGACCAAATCAAAAATTGCGGAGCCGATCTTCTTCTTGTGGCCTTTGGCGCACCTCGTCAGGATATCTGGATCAATGATCATCTGGGGCAAACAGGAGTAAAGGTGGCTATGGGAGTGGGGGGGCTGTTCGACTTTTACTCAGGGAGGACTGCCCGCGCTCCACTGTGGATGCGGGAGATAGGGATGGAATGGCTCTACCGGTTTATCCAGGAACCGGGCCGGTTATGGAAAAGATATTTTGTGGGTAATGCCGTATTCCTGTACCGGGTCGTTCTTGAAAGGATCAGGGTAGGCGTTCAGAGGTTTAGAGTTCACCGTTCAGGGTTAACCCAACCCTGAACCGTCCTCCAAGCGAGGCTATAACGAAAGAAAGGTAACCCTGAACCCTGAACCTCTGAACTGTTACGGATTTAGCCAACGCGTTTTTAAAGGATAGAACACGCCGAGGAGGACTAGAATCATGATAGCGCTCATCATTGCACCAGGTCTCAGTCCCGGGATGGAAGCTCTTAACGAGCGATATCCATCGCCTTTGCTGCCGCTTGTAGACCGGCCTTTCATCCAGCATGTGATGGAGTATATTGTTGATGGCGGGATTACTCACTTTGAGTTTATCCTGAGTCATCTGCCGGAAAAGATCGAGCACCTGTTGGGTGACGGCTCCAGATGGGGCAGTGTATTCAGATTCCACTTGGCACGCGACCCCTCACGGCCTTACGATTTGCTGAAGACCATGAATCTTGACAATGATGCCGGGCCTGTTCTGTTAGCGCATGGAGACCGGTTGCCACAGATCGACTTGGAGCAGACCAGGCCAACAACTCAACCGGAAGAACCGGTAATGTTTTTTTCGCCTCCGCTCCGGGCAGGTGATGCTTCTACTGCCCAAAGCCACGATGACAGGCAATGGACCGGCTGGGCGTGGCTTCCTGTCGGCGTCGTAAAAGGTTTGCCCAAGGATTTGGATGAAGGAACGCTTGAATCCCACCTCAAGACCATAGCACAAGGCAAGGGATCTCCTGTGGAAGTGTCCAGGTGTTTGAGTGTACGGACCTGTAATGACCTGCTCGCATCTCATCGTCAAGTGTTAGGCAAGCAATTTGCGGGCCTTTTTCTTGGTGGCAAGGAAGCAGACGAGTCGATCTGGTTATCCAGAAATGTGAGTCTCCATCCAACGGCAACGCTCGACCCACCTGTTTACATAGGGGAAAACTGCCGTATTGGCAAAGGAACAAGGCTTGGGCCCGATGCAGTCATCGGGAAAGACTGCGTGCTCGATTCAGGCTCTACCGTTACAGGGTCGGTGGTCTTTCCGGGGAGCTACGTGGGAGAAGGCCTTGAACTGGCCGAAGTCATTGTTGACAAGAACCGCCTTATCAATGTACGGTTTGGTGCGGTTGTGTCAATTTCTGAGGACTTCATATTGGGGGGGCTCTCCAGTACCCATGTGTGGCAGCGGTTATCAGGGATCTTTTCTCGATTTGCGGCAGCCTGTTTATTGCTTGTGTTGTGGCCACTCCTGCTGGTTACCGCTTTAGTCTTGAGGGTGGGCCGCCGCGGCCCGGTGCTATTTAAGAAAAAAGCGGTTTGGCTGCCTGCTCAAACAGATGAGGTGAACTGGCATACATTTGATCTTTTGAGTTTTGTTCCTGACGGCAAAAACGAGCAGAAAAAAGGGAAAAGGCCGAAAGAGGGTGCCGTCGGGCATTTCTTTTTCCGGTTTCTTCCTGCCTTGATCAACGTTGTCAAGGGTGAAATGCGTTTAGTCGGAGTGAAGCCCCGCACGCCAGATGAGATCAAGGCATTAAGCAAGGATTGGCAGGCCCTTTACCTGAACTCCAAACCGGGGGTTGTGACCGAGGCGTATGTCAATTACGGGGCCTCACCCACGGATGATGAACTCTATTGTGCTGAGGCGTTTTATTCTGTCACGGCTGGGATTGGGCATGACTTCAAGCTGCTTTCAGGATACATAGGTCGCATCCTGAAAGTTTTCAGCTTCTCCCGGAAAGAATAATTGCAAAAATGTGCTATAGGCTTTAAGAAAAAGATTTTGGGGTTATCGGTTTTGTCAGGAAATGTGAGTTCGTTCTCTAATGCAAACAGATGCTGGAATGCCGG
>JAUVJO010000441.1 GCA_030592345.1 Deltaproteobacteria bacterium | reverse complement strand
GGGCCTATCGCAGAAGCGGAAACAGCTTAGGCTGTACCCGGAAGTTCTGAGCACGGATGTGTGTAGGGATACCAGGTCAGAAGAGTTCATTGCGTCGTATGTATCTGAAAGCCCGACAGGACAGGTCCGGCTCATGGACTCAATCCTTGAGCGGAACAACATGAAACGTGCTATCAAGCGTGTTATTAAGAACAAAGGTGCTCCAGGTGTGGACGGTATGACCGTTCGCAAAATAAAGAGGTACCTGAAACGTCACTGGAGCAAGATCGAACAGGCACTGGTGGAGGGAACGTATTCCCCCATGCCGGTAAAACGGAAGGAGATCCCTAAGCCGGGAGGAGTTCGTTTGTTAGGAATTCCCACTGTGCTTGACCGGGTAATCCAGCAGGCAAGGTCTCGGATTTATCTTGGCACGAGAACTGATTAGGCGCCGATCTTCGGCCAATATCCAACGATGTCATCATCGTCTCCGACTATAGCCATCTGGGCACCCCACTCATACTTACTGCCGACACTAATGGCTGAGTGTATACCTGTCATCAAATGACAAAGTCCAGCAACAGACTCTGTAATGCGAGGAAGAATATCTTTGTGTATCTCAACATCTCCTGCTCTGGAATCGAGCGTAATTTTAAAGCGGGGTCGGTTGTTTCCAGTTTGTTGCTTCCCAAGCAGAAACCGAACAGGTCGATGCTCCAACGCATCCCTGATCCCCTTTTTCATAGTTAGCGGGGAAGTCCCACGGAGCTCATTGAACCATCCCGAGTGGTTAACAACGGCTTCATGAAGAACAGTAAAGTCGCATAATGGCCTATGGGTTTTGAGCTGAGAAACATTAGTGCCCCAGTTCTTGAATTTCTGTGGAACTGACTGCCAGTGTTCAAACAAGAGTGGGCTACAGGCCATAACAAGCAAGTCTGCTATCCTACGTAGATATGAGAATGTCAGATCAATATAAAGAGGCGCCATTTCAAATGCTCGATGATCAGCCGTGAGAGCAACTGGATCAAGATTAACGGGGTGGCCACATGATAGCCTCGTCACTTGGTGAAGTTCACGGAGTGTTATTGCCAGATTTTTGAGTGTCGCTGCAAATGCTAAGGAGCTATGTGCGATGCCGGGATGTGATTTTCCTGACTTACCTTTCTCTTGTAGTGTCCTATTGGGAAATTGTAAGAGACGCACTAGCGGGCACCAGAGAATTTTTATTCCTTGGGAATTAGTAGCCCAGCCATGTTGAGGGAACAGTTTCGCTTTGTTTGAATCAGAAAAATCGAATAATAGATCTGCCATACCGCCTCTCCTATCGGCAAATAAATACACCGCCGAACAATAATTAGTGAAAAAAAACGCGCAATATCATGGAACGAAATCGCGCATTACGTGTGTACCTTATTGTATAGTTTACAGCAATTCCCGCTTGAACCCGGAATGCCCTAAAACAGCGAAGTAAGGATTTTGCTTTTCGTAAACTTTTTCTTGAATTTTGCCCAAAACCAGCAACTTTTGCTATTTTTTATCACATTTTTTTGTAGACAAAAAGGAAAAAGCTTTTTATATCAGCATAACAAACTCTATCTACAGGAGGAAAT
>JAUVJO010000133.1 GCA_030592345.1 Deltaproteobacteria bacterium | reverse complement strand
TTCCTGAGATTAGGCCCGCCGACAGGCAATTAAATTTGAAAACGTCTGAAACTCGCTTATAAGTGAGCCTGGCCCGGATAAACCGGACAAGCTGAAAGCTCAAGGCTGAAAGCTCAAAGCAACACAAATAAATCCCATGCTCTTAGCTTTTCTTTCTTTCAGCCTTGAGCTTTGAGCTTTCAGCTTTTGTCCATCTGTCGGCTCAAATTATTGAGAAGTTGCCGGACTTATTGAGAAGTTACGTAACTGGCAACATGATATCACTTTGCTAAAGGAGGTAAAATGATGAGGATTCTTAGGGCCGTACTTTGGGGATGCGTGGTGCTGATAGCGTTGGCAGGCTTCACACAAGCTGAAGTGGAAAAAGAGACCGTGCCGGTCATTGAGGTTGAAATGCCAACCTATAACTTTGAGCGTGTACCACAGGGAGAGGTAGTCAAACACGACTTTCGGGTGTTTAACCGCGGCACAGCCACCCTTGAGATCAAAAACGTGAGGCCCGGCTGAGGCTGTAATGTGTCCCGGTTTGACCGGACCATCCCTCCTGGAGGGGAGGGAAAAATCACAATGCAACTGCGAACAAAGGGATACCAGGGCAATATCCGCAAGTCGGCGCGCGTATTTACTAATGACCCCAAGTCTGCCCAGATAACCATCACCATGCATGGCGAGGTCTGGGCTCCCATCCAGGTCAAGCCCCGGTATGTTCACCTCAAAGGGGTTTTGGGTGAGGCAATCGAACAGGTCGTCGATCTCCGGGGAGAAAAGAAGGAGCCCTTGATCGTCAAACTCGGCTCGGTCTCCATTCCCAACAAGGTTTCCGTGGAACTCAGCGAAACAGAAAAAGAGCGCACCTATCAGTTGAAGGTGAAAAACAAGGTTGAAAAAGAAGGGGCATATAGAGGAAACATTAACCTGACCACCAACTATCCTGAGACACCAAAGATCGTGATTCAGATCGCAGGCAATATTAGGGCGACTGTTGACGTCCGGCCGAAGGTTTTAAACTATGGTCGTTTCTCAAAGGAGCGACTGGAACAGTTAAAGAGCAACGACAGGTTTATGAAGCGTCCGGTTATGGTTCTTCTAAACAAGGGGGATGACCTCAAGATTAACAAGGTGGAAGTGGAGAAATCGCTTTTTAAAGTTGTTACCAAGGAGATGCAACCAGGTCGTATGGTGCAGCTCCTGGTTGAACCGATTTTGGAGAAACTAAAGAAGGGAATAAACACTGACTGCCTGAAGATCTATACAAACCAGAAGGACCATGAAATCCTGGAAGTGCCTATCCGCTTTGAGATCTTGCAACAAACTTCATCAAAGAATCCCCAATAAGGGAATCAGCCAAGCAAGCGCAACTTCTAAAAAAGTTGTACCTGCGCGATTCCTTGAAAGATCTCTCTAAATCCCCCTTTACTAAAGGGAAATTTCTCCTGGCTCCACCTTCTTTTGAAGGGGGATTTAGAAAGCGTTTTTGTTCAAGCAGCATATGTCGTAACCGTTCACGGATTCACGGGTTCAGAGGTTCAGGGTTCAGGGTGCACCGAAACTCTGAACCACTGATTCGTGGGATCTGAGAGTTTGTTGAGTTTTCTTCGGTATATAAAATGGTCTTGCCCAGAAGTTCGGAGTGAGCTTTACATAGCGTTGAACCAACAAAACATTAAGGTAACCCTCAATCCCCCTTTCAGCGGGAAACTCTGAACCTGTGAACACCTACCGTATGTCCAAGCGAGGTCGAATATGGCTAAATGTGTAGTTTGCAAGATAAAGAAAGGCAAAAGGAATTGCCCTGCTGTGGGTGGGTTAATATGCAGCCAGTGTTGTGGAGTCAAAAAGGGCAAAGAGCTTGATTGTCCCAGTGACTGTTTTTACTTGGGTAAGTCAAAACAGTATTTTTCTGATCGACAGGATTCTCAGCAATTGTCAGATTTCGAACGGGAGATGAAATCTATTATACGAAACGAAGAACCCTATGAAGATATTTTGCAAAATATTGAATGTGCAATCTTTAATGTGTACAAGCAACACGGCTCTATCACCGATAAAGATGTGGAAACAGCCTTAAAGTATCTCATGGAAATGGGCAAAGCGCAATTGGATTTGCCCTCAAAATTCCTAACGGAATTGCCAGCTAATATTCAATCCATAGTGGATGTCGTTAACGATATTCTTGAGTTCAGGGAATCATTTGGGAAAAAAGAGGATTTGATAACCAGATTGAAATGTATTTATCGTGTCTTAGATTCTGTCAAAACCCATTACCACCCGAGAGATAAATATAGCTATCTGAAGTTCATAGGAGCTTTTTTTGTATAATGCTGTGAACTGGTTCCCTGTACCACCCCCGCATGACAAGCTTATTTTGTTGAAAATTTCGATAGAGTCCTTTGTCTCTGTGGCAAACGGGCATCCGCTGCAACGTACCGGCACGCCTGTCATTTTCTGTGTAATGTCAAGCCGTTTTTGCTCTTGATTGACATGTTCACAATCTGGAGGTATTGTGACGTGACTCTCATAGTGAGTATGTTCTCCGGCAATTCAAAGGCACACGAAATTACAGGGGACGTATTAAGAACAGGAGAAAGGAATATTGGGGAAATGGAAGAATTATTTGAGCTCAGATCGCACATAGAGCAAGGGCGTTATACTGATGCGTTGGTGCTTCTGGGAGAAATGGAGGAGATGAGTAAGGATGATAAGATCAATAAGATTGCAAGTTTGTTGGAAATATTGCTTTTGCATTTGATTAAGCAACCTGCTGAAAAGCGATCCACTAGATCGTGGGAGGCGTCCATACACAATGCCGTACGCCAGATTGCCAGAACAGACAAGCGCAGGAGAGTTGGAGGGCACTATCTGTCAGAACAAGAATTGTTTGGAGCAATAGAAGATGGCTGGGACTCTGCATTGACTAGTGCATCTCTGGAAGCGTTTGAAGGAACTCTTTCCGAATCTGAGCTTGCACAAAAGGTGAACGAGGAACAGATAAAAAAAGATGCACTTCAATTAATTTCAGAAGCTCAGTGACGAGCGTATCCAGTTCTTGGGGGCGCATCCTCTTGAGATCACTTCCGCCGTATTTGTGGAGTATTGGTAGCCGTTGTGTTAGTCTTTAACCTAAAGTGAGCGGTTCAAGGTTCAAAGGTTATAGTCTACTGATATCCTTAACTTTATTCATGGCGCTTGGGGCATGATTCAGATTAGCCTCTTTCACCCATTGGGTGAAACATTATATTTGCACCTATAAACGTGTTTTCCTTCTGTTGATCCCGCTTTGCAGCGGGATTAGGGCGTTTCAACCCGGAACCTTGAACGCTGAACCGCTCAACCCAGGTTTATTTATGAGCACTTACCGAATCATATTCATGGGCACGCCGGAGTTTGCGGTTCCCACCTTAAATGCCCTCCACCATACACATAATGACATCCTAGCGGTCGTCACTAATCCGGACCGACCCAAAGGGCGTGGCCGGCGTTTGGTTGCCTCTCCTGTAAAGCAAGCTGCTACTGCGTTCGGCTACCCTGTACTGCAACCAGCCAGGGTGAAGGAGCCCTGGTTTCCGGAGAAGATAATCGCACTTGACCCGGACCTCTTTGTTGTCGTCGCCTACGGCCAAATCCTTCCCGGATCTGTCCTGTCAATCCCCCGCCTGGGTGCTATCAATATCCATGCCTCTCTTCTTCCCAAATACCGTGGACCCGCCCCGATCCAGTGGGCTATCATAAACAGGGAGCAAGAAACTGGCGTGACCACCATGTGGATGGATGCGGGCATGGATACAGGGGACATCCTTCTAACCTCCAAGGTCCCGATTGGGCCGGAGGACACGGCTCAAAGCCTTCACGACCGCTTGTCCGAGCTTGGGGCTCAACTGCTGATTGAGACAATACACAAACTCCAGTCAGGTCATCTCGTAGGGATCCCGCAGGACGAATCAGATGTCACTTATGCACCCCTTTTAAAAAAGGGAGACGGCCAAATCGATTGGACCAGGGATGCAAAATCCCTAGACGCGTTCGTTAGGGGCATGAATCCATGGCCGGCGGCGTTTACCCTCCTTTTTGGCAAGAGGCTTAAGGTAGTGAAGGCGAAAATTGTCCGGAAAGAAACTGATGAAAAGCCCGGGACTGTTCTGGAAGGGTTTCCCGGAGACTTTCATGTGGCAACGGGCCGTGGCATTCTGGCTTTGGAAGAGGTTCAGCTTGAATCCGCAAAAAGGCTTCCGGTTGAGAAATTCTTGAGGGGCTGCCCTGTGCCACACGGCACCATCCTCGGATAGCCACGACATGGTAGCTATTTCGCGGCAAATAGCCCTTCGGGTTTTGGATTCCCTCAACGACTCGAACGTCACCCTGGATCATCTGCTCACCCAGGCCTTTGAACAAAGGCCGCGTATGATTCAACCCGACCGTGCTCTGGCCACTGAACTTGTATTCGGGGTGCTCCGATGGCGCGCTCGCCTTGATTGGGTAATTCAACACCTTTCAAAAACCCCTATTCAAAAGATAGATCCGCAGATATTAAATATCATACGGCTTGGTCTATATCAGATTCTGTTCCTTTCCCGGATTCCCGTGTCTGCCGCTGTTAACGACTCAGTTGAACTGGCAAAACTGGCAAAAAGGAAAGCACCGATTTGGGTGGTACGATTTGTAAATGCCGTGCTCAGAGCTGCTGTGCGCAGGGCAAAAGAGATACCGCTACCAGATGATGCGGATGATCCGGTTGCTGCCTTTGCAATCGGAGAATCTCATCCTTCTTGGATGGTTAAACGGTGGATAGAGCAGTTGGGCATGGAAGAGACAAGAAGGCTGTTAAAGGCAAACAATCAGATCCCGTCTGTGACAGTCCGGGCTAATACCCTGAAGGCGTCACGGGAGAGGCTGCTTACCTCTCTGAAACCACATGTCAGGAAGATCAATAGAACCGGATTTGCTCCTGACGGACTCGCGCTCAGGGGGTTGGGACAGGCAATCAGTAAGATCCCTGCGTTTAAGCACGGGTGGTTTCAAGTGCAAGACGAAGCTGCACAACTCATAACCTTGCTGCTTGATCCAAGACCCGGAGACGCGGTTTTGGATGCCTGTGCCGGACTTGGAGGCAAAACAGGACACATTGCCCAAGTAATGAAAGACTCAGGCCATGTGAAAGCCATAGATCAGCATGCCTGGAAACTACGCTCCCTTAAAGCGTCTATGGCACGGCTTGGTATCTCTATAGTCAGCACGTGGCGCCACGACCTGCTATCGCCTTTGCCCGAAAACCTCGCCCGCTCCTTTGACAAGATCCTGCTTGACGCCCCCTGTTCGGGTCTTGGGGTCATTCGCAGGAATCCTGACATAAAATGGAAAAAACGCGAACATGACCTCACGAAACTCCAAAAGGAGCAACAGCACTTGTTGGCATCCCTGGCCCCATTGGTTAGAATGGGGGGACGGATAGTCTATTGTGTGTGCAGTTTGGAGCCCGAAGAGGGCGAAGGCGTGGTGGAAAGTTTTTTGAAAACTCATAATGATTTTGTCATAGATCGCACGTCGACCAGTCATTTTGAAATCGACCAGCACTTTGTTGACCAGTCAGGTATTTTCAGAACCCTGCCGCACAAAGACGACATAGACGGTTTTTTCGCGGTTCGTCTCAAAAAGGTCACGCCATGAGACCTCTCTTTAAGATAGGGGTGTTGTTCTGCTTCTTTCTCGCACTTGCAGGAATCACCGGGTATCTTACTTTAAGGCTTATTGTCAGGAGTGAAGACGTCGTGGTGGTGCCGGACCTTGTAGGTAAAGATGTTGTATATGCCCTGGAGATTCTTACCGATCTGGGACTCAATATCAAGGTGAGCGGCTTTGAATACAGGGCTGATATCCCTAAGAACTATGTGGCATACCAGGAACCTGGGCCGGGTGCTGAGGTCAAGAAAGACCGTGATGTAAGGATCGAGGTCTCCAAAGGGCCGCAGACCGTGGTAGCACCAAATCTTGTGGGCATGGATGTGCGTGAGGCCAATATTATCATGGAAGAAAATGGGCTTGCGCGAGGTGTTGTTTCCAAGAGCTACAGCGAACAGCACATGAGTGGAGAGGTCATAGGCCAGGCGCCGACTCCTGGCCGAATGCTCAAGCGGGGCGTTGCCGTTGATCTGTTGGTCAGCCTTGGCAGACGGCCGGTAACTTTCAAGATGCCTTATCTGGATGGTCTGGCCCCTGAGGACGCTATCCTTATATTGGAGCGTTCTCAACTCACCCTTGGCCAGATACGCTCTGTTAGAAAAAACGATCTCCCCAAGGATGTCGTGGTAGAGCAAGAGCCCCGGTCCGGCTACCCGGTTGTTTCCGGGAGCCTGGTGAATTTCACGGTCAACAGGTCAGAAAAGGGACTCTTACTTGATAAAGGTCTCTATCTCTTTCGTCACCGCGTCAGCCATGGTTTTTTAAAAAAGCACATCCGGCTGCGCATAAATGCCTTTGGTATGCTCTATGATCTTTATGACGTTTTTGTGTCTCCAGGGAAAATCATCTGGACGCTGCTTCCCCATGACCCTGAAGTAACATTCTTCTTCTACGAGGACTGGGAATTGACCTTGAGTCATTCCTTTGCATCTGCATCAGATTCCAAGATCCTGCCATTGCCGGACCTTGAAACAGGACCACTCTGAGAACAGACCGAGGGGAAAGGAACGGCTACTGGATTCTAGATCCTGGCTACTGGATTAAGGATTGGAAATTGTAGAGCTTATCCAGTATCTAGTGACCAGTATCTAGTATCGGCCGGTAAGTCCTGAGGGAGTTCCAACAAAGGAAATACTCCCGTTTGGGCCAAAAACATTATCTTAGAATTTATAGGACATGGATGTTCTTTTTCTTGCACATGTCCTTTAACACCTTCGGCCATACGGTGACACTGACTTCTCCCAGGTGCGCCTTCTTGAGCAAAATCATGAAGGTTCGAGACTGCCCAATGCCACCACCAATGCTGAGTGGGATCTCATTGTTTATGATTGCCTGGTGGTAGGGGAACTCAAGGAAATCAAGCTGGCTGGTCATCTCCAACTGCTTCTTGAGTGTATCAGCATTAACGCGGATACCCATAGACGTCAGCTCGTGGCGACGCTTTGTCACCGGGTTCCAGACCAGAATATCACCGTTAATACCGTGCATGGGTTTGCCGTCCTTTGACTTTGTCTCCGTGACCCAGTCGTCGTAGTCTGCCGCCCTAAGCTCGTGAGGATAGCCGTCGGCGAGCGTCCAGCCGATCCCATAGATGAAGATCGCCGGGTATTCCTTCAGGATCTCTGTCTCGCGCTCCATGCGCGGCAGGTCCGGGTACCTGTCAAGGATGTCTTCGGCATGCATAAATGTGAGCTTATCGGGTAGATCCGGATATTTGTCTGTCTTCATTTGAGGAAAGATCTCCTGGACATGGGTCTCGGCCCCCTTGAGGACTTTCCAAAGCTTCTCTACTACTTCTGTAAGGTGCTGTAGATTGCGCTGCTCTTCCGTTATCGCCAGCTCCCAGTCCCACTGGTCCACATATGCGCTGTGATCGTGGTCGAGGAAGTAATCCTTGCGCACAGCTCGCATGTCGGTGATGAGGCCTTCGCCGATCTCCATTCCGAACTGTTTCAGCGCCATACGCTTCCACTTGGTTGCGGCCTGAACCACCTCGGCATCGATCGGGTTTTTGTCACGGTCATTTGAGATGTGGAACCCTATTGGGGTACGTGACCCGTCACGGTCCAGGTAGTCGTTCACGCCGCTTTCAACGTCTACGATCAAAGGGACCGAAACCATCATTAAATTGAGTTCCTTGCACAGATTCTCTTCAATGTAGTTTTTTGCTGCAAAGATAGCCTTCTGCGTTTCCTTTGGGGTCAATAGCGAGTTGTAATACTCCGGCAGTATTTTTTCCAACTCGTCATAGTCGCCGATGCCAGGCCCGGCCAGGTGTGATTTCTTGCCAGTCATTGTGTTTTCTCCTACAGTTTCGCGGATCGGGCTTTAGCGTTTAAAAAGCCTTATCATTGCAATGCATTAAAATGCACGCAGGTTGGGCATCTATCTCATATGAAACTATTTGTCAAACTCTTAGCTGAGTGGTATTGAATCAACACATTATGTTGCCCATATTGGG
>JAUVJO010000368.1 GCA_030592345.1 Deltaproteobacteria bacterium | reverse complement strand
TTTCTCGAGAAGCTCGACGGCCTCTATAGCAACATGATGGAACGCCTCGGCTACCTCTGCTGTCCAGTAAATCCTGGTTACCTGAAAAACAATTTCTTCTTCAATACTTTTTTTGTTCTGAATGCGGGCGTCCCGTGAATATCTGGCTGCCTTGCGTGCTGCATTGAGTCTCCCGCCCGTATAAATCGGCTGCCGGAGAACAACTCCGCCCTTGTAAATATCCCGCTCCATGAAGGTTACAGAGGCCGTACCCAAACCAAACACCAGATCTTCATCCAGTCGTGTGTAACTTGTCTCAGCGCCGACAAAAGGAAGCATAGCCGACCATGCCCTGGTCATATCGGCATCGGCTTGGGCCAGTGTCTCTTCAATAAGGTGAATATCCAGATTTCTCTCCAGTGCGATATCAATACAGTCTGTTAATGATAGATGGAGTTTTCCATTTTGCCTGAAAGGAAGAAGCATTTCGCTGCCTGAATGGGATATCCGGCTGCCGAGACCGAAAACAGTGGTGAGTTGGCTGGAAAAAGATCCGCCATCCAACGGACGGTTTTGCGCGGACATGGCCTCCGATACCTGATATGGTTCAATCCAGAAAAGCAGGAGCAATATAACAACCAACACTTTCCGTGAATTTATCATTTGATAAAAACTCCTTTAAATTTTCAGGTTGCTCACGCACGCGCAGCGCAGGCGCTTGCGCCGCGTGAAGGCGCCAAGCTCGCAAAAAAAAAATAAAACTTAGCGTCTTTGTCCGCCAGTCTGCCAAAGTACTCTGGCAGACTGGCGGATGAGACAATATTTTTAACACGTTTAATTCTCGTCGTTCTTTAACCGTGAACCGTGAACCCTGAACTGTGAACCTGAGCAATTACAAAATCTTCTTATTTGTTCGCGACCTTCTTTATATCCCTCGGCAATAGCCTCTTTTGCTCGATTGAATTCAAGGAACTTGAGATAACCCAAATTAGGCTGAATCAGAATGTCGGGCGGATCGGTTTTCAGGTTTGTGGCTGTAATTTGTGTCTCCATTATATTGATGGAGGTCACTAACACTTCAAAAATGTTAGGGAGTGCGTTCTCCATCCCCGCCCATTGCCTTACCTGCGTTAGTGTCGGAATATCAATCGCCCTGACTCTTTTGTTCAGAGCATTCAGCAGCCTGTTTTTTTCTATGAAGCTCTTTCCACGATTTTTATCTGAATTCATATTTTCGTGACTAAGAACAGGTGCCTTTTTGCCAACAATATCATGATTGAGGTCAACCGCTATGACGAAATCAGCCCCCATATCTCTTGCAGCGCTTACAGGAACCGGATTGATCAGTCCGCCGTCCACCAGGATCATATCATCTTTTTTAACCGGGGTGAATATGCCTGGCACAGATATGCTGGCCCTGACAGCTTCAATGATGTCCCCATCTTGCATGGCGACCTCATTCCCGGTATTCAGATCGGTTGACACTGCGCAAAAAGGAAGAGGAAGATCTTCGATATTAATTTTTTTAACATTATTACCGATGAAAACAGAAACTTTTTCCCCATCAATAAGACCTGATTTCGGCAAGACTACATCAAAAAAATAAACAATCTGCTTCCAGTCAAGCTGCAGGACAACCTCTTTCAGAGTATCAATTTCACCGGAGGCATAGGCTGCCCCAACCAGCGCTCCGACACTTGTGCCTGCAACATAGTCCACGCGGATACCTGCCTCGGCCAGAGCCCGAATCACTCCAATATGCGCCCACCCACGGGCAGAGCCACTTCCCAGAGCCAAACCAACCCTTGATTGAGGAATTTTTTTATGAAAGGTATTGATCATTTTGTCTGTGGTATGAATTCCTCCACCCCCATAATAAACTGCAGCCCGATCTTTACACACGGACCAGGCCGCAACGTTGAAAATATACCAGTGGTTACTTTTCCTTTTTAACAATGTCAGCAGCCCTGTTCAGCAAATCGGTTATGCCTTGTCGAGCTTCTTTAGCCTTTTTCTTCACAGTCAATTTGGCGTCATCAATCTGTTTTTCAATGGCATCTATTCGCTGGTCAACTCCTTCTTTTGCTTCACATTTGGCCCGGGCGTACCAAACTTTTGCTTCATCTAAGTAGTAATGTGCCTGCTCATAAGTAGCCTCTTTTTCAGTTGCAAGACGAGCCTTTAAAAGTGAGGCCTGAGCCTCAAGTTGAGCATATCTTTTTCTGAGCAAGCCCATTTCTTCACTTTCTCTGACGCGAGTACCGTACGCTTGAAGCAGTTCCTCGGTGTGTGCGATCAGTGTATCAAGCTTTATTTTGGCTTTCTTGGTATTACCAGTAAGAGTCTTTCTGGTCTCTTGCGTTTGGCTTTGTAGTTTCTCAATTTCCAGAGCAGTCCGTTTTGATGCACTTGCTCTCGCCTCAGCGAGATATCTTTCAGTTTCACGCAGAGCCTGTTTCACCTTTTCCGGGGACTTATCTATTTCTAAAACGATCTTGGCCTTGAGTTGCGCGGCCTTTGCCTGGGCAAGGGCCATACGCGTGGCAGTCTCTTTTTTCAAAACGGCTGCCTTAGCCTGAGTCTCTGCAATAGCTGCATTCAGCACCGTTTCACTTCTGTCGGCAAGACCGACCAATTTCGAGGCAGCCTGCTGGCCTTTTTTCCGTACACTGTTTATTGCCGTTTCGACATCCTTTTTCAGAGCGTCTATCTGTCCTCGGGTAGATTTGTCAGCACTCTGATAGGCCTCGTCCAAATACGTTTTGGCTTCATTCAGGAAACGGTCTGAGGCCTCCTTGTTTTTGTTGAGCCAAAGTTCAGAACGGGCCTGGAGTAGAGCGACCTTGACTTTGGCCAGGGCAACCTGGGTCTTAATGGCCTTCTGCCACTGTTTTTCACTTTGTGATTCGGCTTTTGCCCGACTTGGCTGATCAGCAGCAAAGACCGCGGGCGCTGAAAAACCAATGATCAGACCAAACGCTAAAAGTATTATTATCATCCTTTTGGTCATGATTATTCCTCCTTCTCTTTTTTAATAGCTTCTTTTGCTCCCTTCCACATGCCGGAGATAGCTCCCTTTGCCACTGCCACAGATCTTTTTCCGAGCTCCTTTGTTTCTTCGGCCATAACATGGGCTGCCTTGCCGACAGCTTCAGTGGTTGCTTTTGCAGCATCCTTCCCTGCTTGTTTCAGACTTGCAGCGGTTTTTTTCACAGCATGGCGAGCCTTTTCCCTCAAGACAGAGGTTGTTTCTTTAGCCTGATCGGCAAGATCATTTAATACATCCTTTGCCACATCTCCCGAACGTTGAGCTACTTTGCGGGTAGTCTCTAAGAAAAGGCCCTCGATTGCCTCAAGATCTTCCTTTGTCCGGGCAAGGTCCTCACGGACAAATGCCTTTGTCTTATCCCCAGCAGATTCTACTGCTGATGCGATTCCTTTCTGAACTCCTTCAAAAGCGCCAACCGCAACATCTTTAATCTCTTT